>CBDUYA010000081.1:0-10741 GCA_965371335.1 uncultured bacterium
CGCCGCGCCGGCCGCGGTTCAATTTTCTCGTCATCCCGCGCATCAGCAGCAGAGTGCCGCTGCGCCGTTACTGGCGACGCACCAGAAATCATCTGCGCCGCGGCCGGTGGTTCCGCATCAACCCGATCCTCGTGGTCATCAACCTGATCCGCGACACCCGTCTGACCCTCGCCTTCTTCTACGGCCTGGTCGCCGCCAGGCATCGTTACACCAACATGGCGGCGTGAGATCGCTCCGGCTCAGGGCCGCAACTGGCGATCGAAAAAGCGGGTGATGGCACCGAGGCAGTGGGGACCCGTGCCGGCAATTCGCGCCAGGCCGTGCTTCGCCCCGGGGTAGGTCATCATCTCGAACGGCTTGCCGGCGTCCTGCAGAACCTTGAAGAGCTTCGTGCTATTGGTGAACAGGACGTTGTCGTCCGCCATGCCGTGGATGATCAGCAGGTCGTCCTCGAGTTTTTCGGCGAACGGAAAAACGCCGCTCAGCTCATACCCTTCCCCGTTGTCGTCCGGATGCCCCAGAAAACGCTCGGTGTAGTAGGTGTCGTACAGGCGCCAGTCGGTCACCGGCGCTCCCGAGACGCCGGCGGCGAAGCGGCCGGGCGCCTGCATCACCAGCATCAGGGTCATGTAGCCGCCGTAGCTCCAGCCATAAACGCCGATCCGATCGGCATCGATCCACTCGATTTCCTTCAGGAAGTCGAGGCCGGTGAGCTGGTCCTCGACCTCGATATGCCCGAGTCGCCGGTAGATCGGCGCATCGAACGCGGCGCCGCGGAAGCCGGTGCCTCGATTGTCGATGGTGAACACCGCATAGCCGCGCTGCGCCATGAGTTGCAGCCACATTGCGGTCGTTCGGCCCCACGACCGCGTGACGGTCTGCCCGGTCGGCCCCCCGTAGACATAGAGGAGCGCCGGATAGCGTTTCTTCGCATCGAACCCGGCCGGTCGGTAGAGCCGGTAGAACAGTTCCTGGCCGTCGGACGCCTTCATTGAGCCGAACTCCGGCTCAATGTGGGACGGCGCATAGGGATAGTAGGGGTGTCCCGGGCCGAGCCGGTTCTCTTCCAGCCAGGCGAGGCGCCGGCCGCTGCTCCGGTGAATGCTGACCTGCGGCGGCCGGGCGGGGCTGGAGAAAGTGTCGACGTACAGCGACGCGTCTTTCGACAGATCGACGTCGTGCACCCCTTCCTGCCGGGTGATTCTCGTCACCCGCCCGGGATCGTCGGTATCGAGCGACTGCTCGTAGAGATGCCGCTCGAGGGGGCTCGCCTCGGTCGCCATGAAGAATACGGCGCGGCGCTTCTCGTCGACCCCGAGCACCCCGTTGCCACGGCGCGATCCGGTGACCTCCCACTCCCCTTCGGTCAGCCGGCGGATCAGCGTCCCCCCCTGATCGTACAGGTAGAGATGCTCGTAACCGCTGCGCCGCGATGACCAGATGAACTCCTCGCTTTCCTGCAGAAACGTGAGGTTGTCCTGCGGCTCGATCCAGGTGTCGCTCGTCTCACGCAAGAGCCGCCGGCAGGCCCCGTCGCTCACCTCGCACTTGAGCAGATCGAGGCTCTGCAGGTCGCGCGGCTGCCGCTGCACCGCCAGATGCCGGCCGTCCGGAAACCAGGTAACCCGGTAGATGTAATCGGAGCGCTTTCCGCCGAGCCTGATGGCGCGGGTTTCACCGCTCGCAACGTCGATGACGTGAAGATCGACCAGCGCATTGTCGGTGCCGGCGCGCGGGTAGCGCTGCTCGAAGATCTTCACCTCCTCGGCGTAGATCTCGACCCGGCTCGACACCTCGACCGGCGACTCGTCCACCCGGGTGAAGGCGAGGCGGGTCTCATCCGGCGACCACCAGTATCCAGTGTAACGACGCATCTCTTCCTGAGCGACGAATTCCGCCATCCCGTTGCTGATCACCCCGTCGCCGTCGGTGGTGAGCTGCCGCTCTCCGCCGTTGAGCAGATCGAAGACGAACAGATCCTGATCTCGCACGAACGAGACGAAGTGGCCCTCGGGGGAAAAGCGGACGTCGGTCTCGAAGGCGTCGGTCGTCGTGATGCGGCGCGCGGCCCCTTTCCCCTCTCCCTCGAGGCCATAGACGTAGATGTCTCCTCCCAGCGGGAAGAGCAGCGACCGGCCGGCCGGCGACCAGTCATACTCGACGATGCCGGTGATGCCGGCGATCCGCTGCCGCTCGCGGCGCGCCTTCTCCTCGTCGGACAGCTCCACCGGCTCCGGCAGCAACAGGTCGGAGTCGACCAGCAGCCGCGTCTCTCCCGACTCGACGTTGAACTCCCACAGATCGAGCTGGTCTTTATTGGCCGTCTTGCCGCGCAGAAACGTCACCCGCGACCCGTCGGGTGCAAGCTTCACCTTGCGCGGGCTCGGCCCGGCGATGTCGGGTGCGGCGAAGATGCGCTCCAGGGTCAGGGTCTCCGCCGTCGCCAACGACGGAATCGCGACGCACAGCAGGACGAATGCAGCGGGCGGAAGCGAGCGATGGTTCATGACTCTCCCTCTCACTCTGAAACATGGTTCAACCGGGAATCGCCGGCGAAGGATAGCACGCAGCTCAGCCGGCGGCCGGGCGGCCGACGCGGAAACGTCGAGAGGCCGGCGGCCTGCTCGAAGACGCCGAGCGCCCGGCGGCCAGCGGCCGGCGCGAAGATGCCGTGCGCCCAGCGAACGGCCTCGCCAGGGCGCCGGACCGGGAGACAGATCGCCGCGTATCCGGGATCTGAGCATCAGGTCATAACGAACCTTCCCCTCTCTCTCGTTCGGGCGAGACCTCACCATGGCCTGTGGTGGCGCGGGCCGCCTGCCAGAGGACATCCTCGACGTAGCGCTCCAGCGGCGGCGTCCCTCCGGGCGACGTGCCGAGCTCCCAGGCAAGCAGGCCGTCGGGGAGGCGGTGGCAGCGGAGGCTTCCCGAGTGGAGGCAGCGCATGTGATGGGTGACGCAGATGGCGACGAGGTTGTCGGGCTCGTCGTCCACGCCCCGGGAGCGGAACATGATGTGATGCGCGTGCAGGTTGCGCCGGGAGGTGTAACCGGGGACGCGGCAGCGCCAGCCGTCGCGTTCGAATATCCGGTAGCGGCGCTGCCAGGCGGGGCTGCCGCGGAATTCCCAGGTGCGACGGAACGACTCCAGCATGATCGCCACACATTCCCAATCCTCAAGCTGGTCTCCTGCGGTGGCGCGGCAGGTCGCGAGGGCGTTCCGCCAGAGTTGCGCGACCTCGACGGGCGCCCAGAAGCGGATTCGTGTCGTGATCAGGTTGGAGCGCGCACCCATTTGCACCTCGGATGTGGGCGCGGGTGAGGCCGGCGCGGGTGTCGACGTGGATGCGGGGGAGGGCGCCGAGGCCGCATCGCCCGGCGAAGGCGGCATGGGGGACGGCTGCACCGAGGGCGCACACAATTGCACCCGGCCGTCGAGGTCCAGGCCGCGGGGCAGGCCGCGACGGGCGTCCCAGGGGAGGGCGTCGTTCTCCATGTCGGCCAAAGCGAGGGCGACCTCTTCACGGAGGCGGCGCACCGTGACCGAGGCGCCGAGGTGGATCCATGCCTTCTCCGTTTCCGGCCGCGCGACGCGGGCGATCTCGGAGGCCTTGACCCAGGAGAGTTCGCCGTTGCGATAGGCGCGCTCGAGGTCGGGCAACTCGATAAGGCGACGTGCAAGGGCGATCAGGCAGCGCGCGCGTCGGACACTCATCCCGAGGTTCTCGCGGCAATAGCGGCTGAACGATCCGAACCCGAGGGCGCGATAGAGGCGAAAGTTAGCGAACGTCCGCAGCAGGCGCCCCTCGTGCCAGGCGAGATTCTGCCGCAGCTCGATCAATCCGCGGAGGCGCCGATCCAGGGAGGCCGCGCCGCCGACCCCTTCGTCCACGGGGTCGAGGGAGGCGAGGCCCGGCGGGAGGATCACCTCGAGATCGGCGACGGGCGGGGCCCACCTCGACGCGCCCAGATCTTCCTCAAGGGCGCACTGCACCTCTTCGCAAAGATCGATCCCCGCGTCGTCATCGTTCTCTTCCCCATGGGCGTGTTCGTCAGGTGCCTGTGCGGCGGCCGCGTGGTCATCGCCCACCTGGTCCCTATCCGCCACCGGCAGGGGGAGGCCGGAGAGGCAGTCGGCCGCGATCCCTTCGGCGGCCGCCCAGACGGGAGTTGCCGCTCCCGCCGTGCGGCGGAAGATCTCCACGGCCCAGTCCCACCGGCCGCGCAGCCAGTCGGGCGCGGGGAAGCTCACCGGGACGTGAGGCGCCTCGGAGTCCTCGTCGATAAGAGCGGGATCGGCACCCGGCCCGGCGACGGGAGCGACGTCGCCTCCGCCTGCAGCGTTGGGTACGGCGGCGGCTTCAGTTGCGCCGGTCCCATCCTCCGCGAGGGCAGCGCGGGCGCGGCGCACCTCGATCTCGAGTTGGCGGACGTTCATGCGGGCCGCCTTGTCGAGCCAGACGCGTTCGTTGTCCGGGGTGGCGATGCGAAAAAGGAGCCGCACCTGGCTGTGCGAGAGCCGGACGGCCTCAAAGGCACGGGCAGTCTCGGGCAGATCCCTCAGGCGGCGGTCCATCTGCAGGAGGACCTGGGCGCGGCGTGGGGAGAGGCCGAGGCGTTCGACGGCGTAGTCGGTGAGGCGGGCGAAGCCGAGGTCGAGATAGGCGGAGAGCTTTCCCATGCGGCCGAGGAGGCGGGCGATGCGCAGCTCGACCGGGTTGCGCATCTGCGCCAAGCGGCGAAGGTGATGGTCGAGGAGGACGGCGGCCTGTTCGGGCAGGATTCGCCGCCGGTCATTGATGAAGGGCGGCTCCATGATCGCCGCGGGGACGAGGCGGGCGCCGGCGGCCAGCCGGATCGTCCCGGCAGAGGTGCGAGCGGCCGGGGGCGGAACCGGGGGGGATAGGTGTTCGCGCACCGGACGCGCCGCCCGACGCGCCACCGGATGCGACGCCGGGCGCGGGCGGTCTTCCTGCGCGCGGTGCGAGTCCGGCCGCGAAGGGTCTCTCAGTCTGAGGGACGCACTGTTCCTCATCGGGCAATCCTGTCTGGGGGCGGTCTTGCATCAACGGCCGATTTCTCCTCGGGCGCGGGGCGAGGAAGCGTCCGCTGACACTAAGTGTAAGATACACAACATGACTCTTCATGTCAAGTAAATATTTCACGAAAAAGTTATGCGCGGGCTGTGAATCGAGCCGTGGCGGCCGGGCGCTGACGTACGCTTCGATACGAAGTCAGCGGCGTCGACCGAACTCGTGACGACGATCGAGACGGCGCCCCTGGCGGAGTCTCCCTCTCTCCCCGCTTCCGGGAGATCCGCTCGCGCGTCGCCTCGTCCATCGCAGGGCGGCCTTTCATGTTCGCGCTGGAAGTCTCCACCGGCACCCCTTTCAGTGCCGGAAGGCACGACCGCGCTCCTTCTAGTGCCCGGGATGTGCCAGAATCCTCCCGTTCCAAGGTGTGTCGATCAGGAGGAGAAGCTTTCATCTGGAGAATCCTCGCCACGGGACGAAAGGCGGCCAATACCAGCGCCCCTCACCGAGGACATGATCGCTTTATGGCAGTTACCCTGCAGGAACTCAAGAACCACCTATGGAACTGCTCGCAACAGACCGTTCATTGCCCGTTCGGCCCCGCTGCGATCTAGAATGACACCCGGAGGTAACAGCACCATGCCGAAAACAAACCCCGCCATCGAGCGGACACGCGACGAGGTTCTCGAGGACGGGGTCATCCTGTGCGCCCGCATGGATGAGCGCGATCCGATCGTCGAGGCGTGCCGGGCCGCCGTCCGTGGCGGATTGCGGGTGCTCGAGATCACCCTGACGACGCCGGGGGCTCTCAGGGCGATCGAGACGTTGGCCGCCGACGGCAATGCGATCGTCGGGGCCGGCACGGTTCTGACCGTCGAGCAGGCGCGCAAGGTGAAGGCGGCCGGCGGGCGCTTCGTCCTGTCGCCGGTGTTCGATCCGGCCGTCGTCACGGAAGCGCACCGCCTCGAGATGCTCGCCGTCCCCGGCACCGCCAGCCCCACCGAGATCCTGGCGGCGCATCGCTGCGGCGCCCGGCTGATCAAGGTGTTCCCGATCGGCGCGCTCGGCGGTCCCGCTTTTCTGCGCGCGGTTCGCGGCCCGTTTCCCGACATCCCCCTCGCCGCCACCAACGGACCGACGGCGGACACTCTCGGCGAGTACTTCGCGGCGGGCGCCCTGACGGTCGGCCTCGGGGGCGAGGTGTTCCCCGACGGGTACACCCTCGCTTCCATCGAGACGGCGGCGCGCAGCGTCCGCCAGGCGGTGCAGGCCTACAGGGCGTCGCGGGAGTAAGCCGCCTTCAACAAGACCCTCACGGCACACTCCCTATCGCTATCGTGAAGGCAACGCGGCCCGGCAGATCTCGACGAAGCGGTCGAGCACCCGCCTCCCAGGCGTAATGTCGAAGCGCTCCAGCCCGGATAGAAGCCGGGCGACGTGGCCGTCGACCGGTGTTCCCCCGTGGCGCCGCGTATCCTTCTCCAGTTGCGCGTGCCGCAGGCGGATCAGGCAGGCGATCAGGTCGGTCGATGCCTCGGGATGAAACTGCACCCCCCAGATCCGCTCGCCGAGGCGGAACGCCTGCACCGGTGAATTCCGATTGCCGGCGAGAAGGACGGCGCCGGGCGGCAAAGACTCGACCCGATCTTCGTGCGTCGCCAGCGCCGGCAGGAGCGCGGGGGCTCCCTCGAACAGCGGGTCGTTGCGGGCCCCGGCGGTCAGTTCGATGTCGACGGCGCCGATCTCCCACCCCTCCGGATTGAGTTCGACGCGGCCGCCGCGCGCCTGCGCCAGGATCTGACAGCCGAAGCAGACACCGAGCACCGGCAGTCCGCAATCTTCGGCGCGGCGCAGCCACTCCATCAGCCGCTCCATCCATGGCTCCGGCTGGCAGACCGATTTCGCCGAGCCGGTCACGATGACGCCGGCGAAGCGATCCACGGGAGGAACCGGTTCGCGGGTCGCATCGCACACGGTGAACTCGAGCCGGTGAGGCGTCATGGCGGAGGTGAACCAGCGGTCGTAGTCGCCGAACTCGCAATGCACTTCCGGGGCGGTCTCGCCCGGCCTGAGGATCAGGAAGCGCGGCGTCACTGGCGCCGGGTAGCGCGTCGCCATAACCGCCGGGTAGCGCGTCGCCATGAGCGGCGGGCGGCCGGAATTACGCCGGGCGGCCAGCATCACGCCGGGCGGCCGGCATCACGATGGGCGGCCGGCCTTACGCGGGGAGGCCCGCCTCACGCCGGGACCGTCTCGGCCGGCTCGATGGCGAAGGTGAGGTGATCTTTCTGCAGGCCGATACGGACCGTGCCGCCGTTCTCCAGCTTGCCGAACAGGATCTCATCGGTCAGCGGATCACGGACTTCGGTCTGGATGACCCGTGCCAGGGGGCGGGCCCCGTAAATCGGGTCGTAGCCCTTGCGGGCCAGCCAGGCGCGCGCCGCCGGCTCGAGGGCGAAGGCGATGCGCCTCTCGGTGAGCTGCGCTTCGAGCTGCAGGATGAACTTCTCGACGATCGATTCCATCACTTCCGGAGTGAGGGCGCGGAAGGTGACGATCGAGTCGAGCCGGTTGCGGAACTCGGGGCTGAACAGCCGTTCGATCGCTTTCTTGCCGGCGCTCTCCCTTCCGCGGCCCTTGCGCTCCGAGAAGCCGATCGCCTCCTCGCTCATCTCGCGCGATCCGGCGTTGGAGGTCATGATCACCACCGCCTGGGTGAAGTCGGCCTTGCGGCCGTTGTTGTCGGTGAGGGTGGCATGATCCATCACCTGCAGCAGGATGTTGAAGATATCGGCGTGGGCCTTCTCGATCTCGTCCAGCAGAACGACGCTGTAAGGGTGCTTGCGCACCGCGTCGACCATCAGGCCGCCCTGCTCGTAGCCGACGTACCCGGGCGGGGCGCCGATGAGGCGGGCCACGGTGTGCTTCTCCATGTACTCGCTCATGTCGAAGCGGAGGAACTCGTTCCCCAGATGAAGCGCCAACTGGCGGGCGAGTTCGGTCTTGCCGACGCCGGTCGGGCCGGCGAACAGGAAGCACCCGGCGGGGCGATCAGGCTGCGTCAGGCCGGCGCGCGATCTCTTGATGGCGCCGGCGACCTGGCGCACCGCGTCGTCCTGGCCGAACACGACCCGGCACAGTGACACGTCGAGGGACTTCAGCCGCAGCCGGTCCGACGAGGAGGCCTGGCTCTCCGGAATACGCGCCATGCGGGCGACGACCCGCTCGATGGCGGCGGCGTCGACGACACCGGGCGGCTCCTGCCGGGCGGCGGCGACCGCCTCGTCGGTAGGTGACACCTTCGCCGAAGTGGTGCTTTCGCCGGCCTTCTTCGCCCTGGTATCGGTCCCGCCCGCGGCGCCTTCGGCGGCGGTGCGTTCCGCCGCCTTCGATTCCGCCTCGCGGTGGGCCGCCTTCAGACGAAGCGAAGCGCCCGCCTCGTCGAGGAGGTCGATGGCGGTATCGGGCAGGCGATGGTCGCGCAGGTGCCGCTTCGCCAACCGGGAGGCCGTCTCGAGCGCCGCGTCGGTGTAGGTGACATTGTGATGCGCCTGGTAGCGCGATCGCAGGCCCTTCAGGATGCGCACCGTATCCTCCACCGAGGGTTCCTCGACGACGATCTTCTGCAGGCGGCGCGCCAGCGCCCGGTCCTTCTCGATCTGCTTGAATTCCTCGAACGTCGTCGAGCCGACCACCCGCAACTGTCCGGTCGACAGCACCGGCTTGATCATGGTGGCGAGATCGAGCGTGCCGCCGGAGGTGGCGCCGGCCCCGATGGTGGCGTGAATCTCGTCGATGAACAGGATCGGATTCGGCCGCTTCGCCAGACTCGCCAGCACCGCTTTGAGCCGCTCTTCGAAATCGCCCCGGTAACGGGTGCCGGCGAGCAGCGCCGCGGTGTCGAGGGAGAACACCTCCGCATCGCGCAGCGGCTCCGGCACCGGCTGGTCGCCCTTGCCAAGAAGACGGGTCGCCAGCCCCTCGGCGAGCGCCGTCTTACCGACCCCCGCCTCGCCGACGAACACCGGATTGTTCTTACGGCGGCGGCAGAGGATCTCCAGGGTCCGCCGCAGCTCCGGGTGGCGGCCGATGAGGGGATCGAGCGTGCCGGCCTTCGCCTGGTCGGTCAGGTTGAGGGTGTAGGCACCGAGCGGATCGCGGGATCGCCCGGGACCCTCCTGTCCCGTTCCCGCCGCGGCGGGAGCTTCTTCCGATTCCTCGGGTGGTGACGCGCCGGGGGAGATCTTGGAGATGCCGTGCGAGATGTAGTTGAGGATGTCGAGGCGGGTGATCTCCTGCGCCGCCAGCAGGTGTGCTGCATGGGTGCGCGGCTGCTGCAGGATGGCGGCGAACAGATCCCCTTCGCGCACTTCGCTGCGCCCCGCACTTTGCACATGGAGCACGGCGATCTGCAGGACGCGGCGCAGGGCGACGGTCTGCTCGGGCTCTCCCTCGGTCTCGGAGGGATAGCGTTCAATCGATTTGTCGAGGAAGCTGGCGAGCCCCTGACTCAAGCGCGGCAGATCGGCGCCGCACGCCTGCAGGATCTTCTCCCCCTCGGGGTCGTGGGTCAGCGCATAGAGAAGGTGCTCGACCGTGACATGCGTGTGACGGCGTGAGGCCGCCTGGCGAAAGGCGACCGTCAGAATACGCTCGACGGATGGACGAAAGTGCATGGCTCTCTCCTAGTCTGGTTCCGTCGTCGCCCTCAGCGGGAACCCGTTCACCTTCGCCTGCTCGTGGACCATCTCGACCCTGGTCTCGGCCACCTCAAAGGGATAAACGCCGGCCGTCCCCTGGCCCTTGGTGTGCACCTTCAGCATGATGCCATGCGCCTCGACCGGCGACTTGTGAAATATACCCTCCAGAATCTCCACGACGAATTCCATTGTCGTGTAATCGTCGTTGTGGAGGACGACCTTGAACATCTCCGGCTGTTTGATCTCGGGTGCCGGCTTTTCCAGAATCTCGACGTCTCTTCGGGGCTTCTCGTCCGCCATGCTCTACCCTACCATGGAGAGCGGCCGCCCGAATGGACTCGACGCCGCCCGCCGCTCCCGGGGGCGCCGATACGGCCCATCCCGCCTGTCTGTCAGCTCTCCCGGGGGGCGTGTTGACATTTCGCCCCGCGATCTCTATTATCAGCACTCTCTTTAAGTGAGTGCCAGCATTCGCTGGGGCTCCCAGAACCGAGCCTCTCGTCCAAACCACCCCGACCGGCTGGCCGGCCGCGGTCCGGAAGGGTGCCGAGCAGGCCCCAAAATTAGGAGGTAAGCCAGTGAAAGTAAAGCCTTTGTCCGATCGAATCCTGTTGCATCGGTTGGATCCCGAGAAGAAGGTCAAGGGAGGCATCATCATCCCTGATTCGGCGCAGGAGAAGCCGCTCGAGGCCAAGGTGGTCGCAATCGGCGCCGGCAAGCTGGACGACAACGGCAAGCGGATCCCGCTCCAGGTGAAGGTCGGCGATCGGGTCCTGGTCGGCAAGTATGCCGGCAACGAGATCAAGATCGATGACAAGGAGCACGTCATCGTCCGCGAGGATGAGATCCTCGGCATCATCGGCTGAATCATAAAATCACAGGCTCACAACAGGGGGTCCGCCCCCATCGGAGGTTGAATCAATGCCCGCAAAAGGAATCGTATACGGAGAGGATTGCCGGCAGGCGATCCTCCGCGGCGTCAACAAGCTGGCCGGCGCCGTCAAGGTGA
>CBDUYA010000082.1:0-10691 GCA_965371335.1 uncultured bacterium
CGCATCGGCACTCAGCGAGGCCAAACGTGTTTGAGGGCTCTCCTGGAGAAAGAAGCGGACCGCATCGGCTTCGGTGATGGCCCTGGTCGAGCCGGAAGTCGCCGATACTTCAAAAAAACCAAGGATGAGGGCCAGGCCGGCCCACACAGGCGGCTGCATGAACGGACTCCTCTAGATTAAATCAGTGCTGGGGGCGCCACGGCGGACGCCGAACGGCGGATGCAGAAGTGATCCTAGGCGGGTGGAGCGCGGCTTGGCGGTCGGGCGCTGAGAGGTGGATCCCGAGGAGGTGTCCGGAGCAAGTCGTGATTCTCGGCGGGCGGTGTCTTTGGCGGCTCGATAGCGCCCGCTGAGGCCTCCAGACAGGGCAATGCGCGTTTTGGCGTCGCCTCGGAACCTGCCCAATTCAGCGTGACCGCATCGCCGCCTTCGTGGTCGGCAGCGGACTCAAGAGCGGGACCGGGGGTCGTCTGGCGCGCGCCCGGGTTGGAACCGAGATGGACGTGATCGACATGAAGGCCACTGGCTGTCTCGTGGTCGGGGGCCGCATGAAGATGGCCCGACCCGGATAAGGTGGATCCGAGGACCAGCAGGAGCCCCAGGATCACGGAAACAATGCGTCGCATGCGGAGAACTATAGGGGAAGAGCGCGTCCAGGGCAAGCGGCCCGGATCCGATTGAATCGGATGAGGTGGCGGGAGTCGAAGCCGCCGCGCCTGCTCCAGGCCCGAATCACCTCCGCCAGGCTGGACCGCGCGATGAGTTTCATAGCGGCTTGCCGGCGCGACGAGGTCGCCTTCTAAGCTGCGCGGTACGCTCCCCAAGCTCAGTCTCCGCTCCGGCAAGACGCTTGAGATAGTCTTGCAGCTCCTGGCGCGCAAAGTAGCGGGGATTCAGCCGATAGAGACGTGTCCTCCCCGCCAATCGCGCGGCGACGAGCCCGTCAATGTCCAGTCCCCGCAGCGCCTGCTGAACGCCATTCAGCGGCATTTCCAGCAGACGCGCGAGTTCCCTGGGAAAGCTCTCGTTGAGAAGACTGAGCGCCAGCAGGACGAGGGTTCGGGCCCGGCCGCCGAAAGGCGAGGATCTTGAGACCAACATAGTTGGTCATATGACCATAGTTTTTGGTCTATGTCAAGAGGGAGCAAGAAGATCTGGTGGAGGCGGCGGGAGTCGAACCCGCTCAAGGCCGATCAACTAAACGGCTGAGGGTGCACGACTTCCGCCGCAAGACCTTTTGGAGTCGGGATTCCTCCCGAGTCTGATCGGGGACGGCGGTTCGGTTGACCACTCCAGGGTTCTACGATGTTTAACCGCTCAGGGAGCCGAGACGTCCAGGTCGCTCGACCAGATGAACGGGCGGAATCCTTTGTGGCGGCGATCGTCCGCATAGGGGTCAGCGAAAAAGCCCGCCTTCACGAGCTCGCGGTTGGCGATGCCGAACACGAAGTGCCAGACCTCCGTGTAGACCCGCTCGAACGGCACGCCGTTTCTGAGGGGCGTGAGACCTGACAGGGCTTCCTTTATCCCGTCGTAGTGCGCCTCATGCCAGGCGATCATGATCTCACGGCTCTTCGCCACCATGTCACGCACCATCGCCTTATCTTCCGGGCCGAGCACGAGCACCCGGCCGGCGTAGGTGTCGTCCTGCCGCGTGACGTAATCAGCCTCCTCGAGAAGCGCCAGGAGCCGCTCGATTTTGTCACTCTCGATCCCCGTCCGGGCGGCCAGTGCTTCCAGCGAAAGATCTTGCTCGCTCAGGGCCAGCATGACCGACGCGACGTCGCCCATCGCATCGGCCATGTATGCCGAGAGCAGACGGCCCGCGGCTCGCTGCCCGTCCTCGAGGTGCTCGTAGCGACTGAACGCGCCCCGGCTGCTCCACATCATGTCGGGTAGGCCGAAACGCGGCAGGGCATCGTGATCCCCGAAAGTCGTGTGAATGAATGATCCTTCCGAGCTGTGACTTCCCCAGTAAAGGCCCTTGAGCGAGAGGGCCATCCCCGTCTCCTTGGCCCAGGGAGTGAAGGCGCGGCCGTCAATGGTGCGCTGCGCACCGGCGCGGAAGCCACGCTCCTCGGTCAGCGCCAGGCCGTCCCAGTCCAAAGCGAAGCAGCCGAGGACGATGAAGAAGAGATCGGCGTCCCCCACATGCGGCTGCTCGTGCGCCGCCGCCAGGGCTTCGAACTCGCCCCGTCGGGCCAGGAAGGCCGCCGCCAGATCCCGGCCCCGTTGCGCCGCCACCTTCAGGATGCGCTTCTGGTCCGCCACCCGCAGTAGATTGAAGTCGATGCGGTAGAGATCCTTCTCCTTGCGGAGAAGCCCGACATTCACCATGTCGTCGAGTGTGAAGAACTCGCCGGAGATAACCTCTTCGATCTCGGCCCGGCTCTTGGGGGTCTCGGAGATCTCCAGGATCATCCGCTGGATCTTCGCGGAACCGAGAATCGCAGTCGGGTTCTTCGCCCTGTCGGAAGGCGTGGATCCCGTGATGCCGGTATTCAGGGGCCTTTCTTCCATCTTCCCCTGAGCGGCCACGGCCGGCCGGGTGACGATAAGGGCCAGCGCGACCATGACAAGCGACCACGATCGAGAACTCCTCGTCATGACGACCTCCATCAGGTGGCTACCCGGCTGAAGTGATCCACCGAGGGGCGTGAGCTGCTGCCCGGCAAGCATGTGGCCGCCGAGGCCAAGGGAGTTCACGATATCATGGTCTATGACTCTCCCCGAGTTGCCGCCATCGACAACCAAACATTCGTTGCAACGAGGAGGCTCGGGGTTTGATTCCAGCACTCCGCGGGAGCGGCCGCTCGATCCGCCCGACCTCGATCCGATGCACCTCGACCGCAAATCGCTTCTGGCAGCCCTCGTGATGGGGACACTCTTACTCCTCACTCCGGCCGCAGTCGGAGGCGAACCCGGCCCGCCGGAGCCCCGATCGGATCCAGGGACAGGAAGGCCGCCGACTACTCTTATCCGCAACGTGCGTGTGATTCCCATGGATCGGGAGGTGGTACTCCGGAACCGGTCGGTGCTGGTGCGCGAAGATCGGATCTGGCGTGTGGCTCCGGAAGGGGAGATCTCTCTGCCCTCCGACGCCCGGGTGACCGACGGCCGGGGAGGCTTCCTGGCAGGACCTCCTGAAGGCCGGCGGAGTGTCCTCGGAACACTTCCTCGAATTCCTATGGATCGCCTTCCATGGCGATCACGACGAGTCCCGGTTCCGGGCCACCGCAGAGCAAGTGGCCCGGTCCGGTCTCACAGTCAGCACGCTTCTTCACGACGCGGTTCTGTTCCAGCGGGCTCTACGGGAAGGCGATACGTTTCTGGGCTCGTCCGACATGGAGCTCCCCCGGCGATACTTCGGTGAGGCTGGAGTGTCCGACCTGAGAGCGGTTCGGAAGAACTTCGAGACGTTCCCCGAGGACTGGCAGAAACTGCTGACGGCAGAGATCTCCTTCGCGCTGAAGTTTCTCGTTGCCCTGGATGAAGCCGGAGCCGGCATCGTGGCGGGAACCGATTCCAGAACGGCGCATCTCGTGCCGGGCTTCGCCCTGCATGACGAACTCGCCCTCTTCACCCGCGCCGGCCTATCGCCCTACCGGGCGCTGCGAGCGGCCACTGTGAATCCCGCCGCGCTCCTGGGGATTTCGCATGGAAAAGGCACGGTGGAGGAGGGCAAGGTGGCGGACCTGATTCTGCTCCGAGGGAATCCGCTCTCCAGCCTGGATGCTATCCGGGATCCGCTCGGCGTCATGGTCCGGGGGCGATGGCTGGATGCCACCGATCTGACCGAGTTGCGCCGTCCCTGACTCACGCATGCGATGAGGCGTGTCCCTGCAAGAAGCCAAATCCGGTGCGTGCCGCCTCAAGCAGCGGCGCTGTTTGACAGTCGGTTGGCGGTGCCCTAAGATCGGCCCTCATCGCCAACAGCGCGGCAGCACGACCCGGCCGGCCGCGGCTCCGGGCCGCACGCCGGCGGGGCTCCCGGGAGGCTCTGGTCGTTCCATGCCGGTCGATTCCATCGTCATCAAGAGCGCCTCCGAGCATAATCTCAAAGGCATCGATCTGACGCTGCCCCGCAATCGCCTGATCGTGTTTACGGGGCTGTCCGGCTCGGGCAAGTCGTCGCTCGCCTTCGACACCATCTATGCCGAAGGTCAGCGGCGCTACGTCGAGTCGCTGTCCGCCTACGCCCGGCAGTTTCTCGAGCTGATGGAGAAGCCGGACGTCGAATCGATCGAGGGGCTGTCCCCGGCGATCTCGATCGAGCAGAAGACAACCTCACGCAACCCGCGATCCACGGTCGGCACGGTCACCGAGATCTACGACTACATGCGCCTGCTGTTCGCGCGTGTCGGAACGGTCCATTGCCACCAGTGCGATCGGCCGATCACCCGCCAGACGGTGCAGCAGATCGTCGATCAGATCCTCGATCTGCCGGCGGGCTCCCGCATCCAGGTCCTCGCCCCGATCGTCCGCGGTCGCAAGGGCGAGTACCGCAAGACGCTGCTCGACATGATGAAGAAGGGGTTCGTGCGGGCCCGCGTCGACGGCGAGGTGATGGAGATCTCCGACGGCATCGTGCTGAACAAGAAGCAGGCGCACACCATCGAGATCGTCGTCGATCGCCTCGTGCTGAAGCCGGAGATCAGGAACCGGCTGACCGACTCGCTGGAGACCTCTCTGAAGCTGGCCGACGGGCTCGCGATCATCAATATGGCCGGCGGCAAGGGGCGTGACCTCGTTTTCTCCGACAAGCTGGCATGCGTTGGCTGCGGCATCTCGGTGCCGGATCTGGCGCCCCGCATGTTCTCGTTCAACTCGCCGTACGGCGCCTGCCCCTCCTGCGACGGACTGGGGGCGCATCAGGAGATCGACCCGGACAAGATCGTCACCAACCCCGGCTCCTCCATCGCCGACGGCGCGATCGAGGGAACGTGGGGCTTCGGGAAATCGATGCTCCGCATGGCGGTCGCGTCGCTCGGACGCGCCATGAAGTTCGCTCCCGGCACGCCGTTCAACAAGATGCCGAAGGAGGCGCAGCGCATTCTGCTGTACGGCAGCGGCGACACCGAGTATGACTACGAGTATCGCGAGGGACGCAACCGTTACTACTTCCGTAAACCGTTCGCCGGCGTCATCCCCTCCCTCATGCGGCGCTATCGTGAATCGGAATCGGGCCGCCAGCACCATGAGATCGAGCGCTACATGTCGCTGGAGCCGTGCGGCGCCTGCGAGGGAGCGCGACTGAAGGCGGAGTCGCTGGCGGTGCGGATCGCGGGCCGGAACATCGCGCACTACACGGGATTGACCATCAAGGAGGCGGTGAAGGCCTTCGCCGATCTCGAGTTGCCGCCGCGCGAGCGCGAGATCGCCCGGCAGGTGCTGAAGGAGATCCGCGAGCGGCTCGGCTTCCTCTCCAACGTCGGCCTCGGCTATCTCTCCCTGTCGCGCACCGCCGCGACCCTGTCGGGCGGAGAGGGACAGAGAATCCGCCTGGCGACCCAGATCGGCTCGCGCCTCACCGGCGTCCTTTACGTCCTCGACGAGCCGTCGATCGGCCTGCACCAGCGCGACAACCGCAGGCTGCTCGATACGCTCTGCGCCATGCGCGACCTCGGAAACACCGTGATCGTGGTCGAGCACGATGAGGAGACGATCCGCTCGGCCGACCACGTCGTCGACCTCGGGCCGGGAGCGGGCGACGAGGGGGGCGCGGTGGTCGCCCAGGGCACCCCCGATGCGATCGCCGCCGAGCCGGCATCGCTGACCGGACAGTATCTGTCGCACCGGCGCACCATCCCGATTCCGGCACGCCACCGCCCCGCTCCCGCCGCCCGCATCTCCGGCCGCCGCTCGGATCGCGGCTGGCTGCTGGTCCAGGGAGCCGAGGAAAATAATCTCAAGAAGATCGACGTGCGTTTTCCTCTCGGCCTGTTCACCTGCGTCTGCGGCGTCTCCGGATCAGGCAAGAGCACACTGGTCAACGAAACGCTCTACAAGGCCCTGGCGCGATCTCTCTACCGCACCCCCATGCGACCTGGCCGGCACCGCGCCCTCAAGGGGGTCAAAGAGGTCGACAAGGTTATCGACATCGACCAGTCGCCGATCGGGCGCACGCCGCGCAGCAACCCCGCGACCTACACCGGGCTCTTCACCCCGATCCGCGAGTTGTTCTCCTCGGTGCCCGCGTCGCGCACCCGCGGCTACCGGCCGGGGCGTTTTTCCTTCAACGTCAAGGGAGGCCGCTGCGAGGCGTGCGAAGGGGACGGCATCATCAAAATCGAGATGCACTTCCTGCCGGACGTTTACGTGACCTGCGAGGTCTGCCAGGGGAAGCGCTACGGCCGTGAGACACTGGAGGTCCGCTACAAGGGAAAAAACATCGCCGAGGTGCTGGCAATGTCGGTGAAGGATGCGCTTCTCTTTTTCGAGAACGTGCCGGTCATCCGCCGCAAGCTCGAGACCCTCGACGCCGTGGGACTGTCCTACATCAAGCTCGGGCAGTCGGCGACCACGCTGTCCGGCGGCGAAGCACAGCGCATCAAGCTGTCGAAGGAACTGAGCCGGCGGGCCACCGGCCGGACCGTCTACATCCTCGACGAGCCGACGACCGGGCTGCATTTCGAGGACATCAAGCGGCTGCTGGGCGTGCTCAACGCCCTGGTCGATCAGGGCAACACGGTGATCGTCATCGAGCACAACCTCGACGTCATCAAGACCGCCGACTGGATCATCGATCTGGGGCCGGAAGGGGGTGACGAGGGGGGCCGCATCGTCGCCGAGGGGACGCCGGAAACCATCGCCGCCGACCCGCTCTCCTACACCGGGACGTTCCTGAAGAGGCTCCTCCGGACCGCGGGGAGGGCCGCCGGGCCCGCCGCCCCGGTCCGCGGCAGGAGGGCCGCGGCCGCGCCGCGCTCCGCCCGGGGATGAATCGCCGAGCCGGATCGCCACGGGATCGTAGTACTATACCGTGATATGAAACGGGTCTACGACAACGTCATTGCCGCCATCGGCAACACCCCGATGGTCCGTCTCAACCACCTCGGCCGCGAAACCGGCGCCAATTTCTACGCCAAGCTCGAGTACCTCAATCCGGGCAACTCCATCAAGGACCGCATCTCGGTGCAGATGGTCGACGACGCCGTCGCCGAGGGGCGGCTCAAGCCGGGCGGCACCATCGTCGAGTGCACCAGCGGCAACACCGGGCTGGGGCTGGCGATCGTCGCCGGCGCCCGCGGCTTCAAGGCAATTCTGGTCATGCCGGACAAGGTCAGCGAGGAGAAGATCAAGGCACTGCGCTCGTTCGGGGCGAAGGTGATCACCACACCGACCGCCGTGGCGCCGGACGATCCGCGCAGCTACTACTCGGTGGCCGACCGGATCGCCCGTGAAACGCCGAATTGCGTGCATACCAACCAGTATCACAACCAGAGCAACCCCGAGGCGCACTACCGCTCGACCGGGCCGGAGATCTGGGAGCAACTGGGTGAGGCCATCGACGCCGTCGTCGTGGCGACCGGAACCGGCGGCACGATCAGCGGCCTCGGCCGGTATCTCAAGGAGAAGAAGCCGTCGATCCGAATGGTGATGGTCGATCCGATCGGCTCGATCCTGCACAACTACTTCAAAACCGGCAAGATCTCGGACGTCTTCAAGACATACATGGCCGAAGGGTTCGGCGAGGACTTCATTCCCTCCGCCCTCGACGTCAAGATGATCGACGACTCGTACCAGGTGTCGGACAAGGAATGCTTCCTCACCGCCCGCGAGCTGACCCGGAAGGAAGGGCTGTGGACCGGTGGATCCGGCGGCGGCGCCGTCTGCGCGGCGATCAAGTTCGCGCGGGAGCACCCGGAGTGCAAAAACATCGTGATCATCCTGCCCGACTCCGGCTCGCGCTATCTCAGCAAGGTCTTCGACGACGACTGGCTGCGCGAGAACTCGTTTCTCGACGAGGAATCCCGGTTCGGCACCCTCAGCGACGTGGTGGCGCAGCGCAAGAGTAAGCTGGTGTCGGCGACCGGCAGCGACAGCTTTCAAAAGGTCATCCGCCTGATGAAGAAGCACGGCATCTCGCAGATGCCGGTGCTCGACGGCGACAAGCTCCTCGGCATCGTGTCGGAGAGCGATCTGCTCGAGGCGCTCCTCAACGATCCGCACAGCGTCGACCGGCCGGTAGCAGACTGCCTCGACCAGGACTATGTCGTCGTCCCCCCGGATACGCCGGTCGTGCAGCTCGCGCCGATCTTCGCCCAGGGAAAGATCGCCCTCGTCGAGCAGGGCGGTTCAATCGAAGCGGTGGTGACCAAGATCGATCTCATCGACCACCTGGCCGGCCTGCTCGGCTGATCCCTGTTCCGCGAGATTTCTAGGATTTCTTCGGGTCCTTGCCGGCATCCCTGTCGCTGATCGCGCGCCGGATGGTGTACAGCTTTCTATGCGGGGGGGCCGGCGGCCTGGGGGGCGCCTCCTCCTCCGGCGTTTCCTTCTGCGCCGGCTCCTCCTTGCCCTGCGGCTTCCCCTTCAGGACTTCTTCGAACAGCTTGTCGGTGGCGGTCTTGCGGCGGGCCGGGAGCTTGCCATGGCGGAAGAGATGCTCGAAGAGACAGGTATTGCAGCGAACCTTGCGGATCTCCTCCCCCACCATGCCGACGACGCCATGGTTCATCAAGAGCCGGCAACGGGGACAATAGTCATCCACCACGTCGCCCAGCCGCACGCTGCGCTGGTCGTCTGACACACGCTCCCCCTCGGGAATGATACTCTGCGGATGTGCCTATGGTAGCCGGATTGGGCGGAAAATGGAAGAGTCGCGGCCGGATGCCATGAATCGCTCACCGGCGCCGCCGAAGCCGCCGCCAGGACGATTTCCGTTCATCACGCGGGTCTGCTTCCACCTCAACTGGATCTTCCTGGTCCTGTGGCTGGTCTACCTGGGGGGCCCCGATGCAACCGGCATTCTGGAGCTGCAGCGCGAGGGCCCGGTGTATGGATCGTTCCTCGGCTTCTTCTTCCTGATCCATTTCGCCCTGATGTCGACCGGCATCATCGCGCTGTTCGTCGTCATCATCGAGGTCTACTCCCGGCGGCCGGTGCGCGGCCTCCGCAGCGTGCTGACGTCGTTCGGGCTGCCGATCGCATCCTTTCTTTACTTCTCGGGACGCTTCCTGTCGGAAGTCGGAGAGTGGCTGGATCCCTGATCGGCGCCTGGAGTGTCTTTCAGAGGAGAGCCCGGATCGCCTCTTCCAGTGTCTTCACGTCGACGATCCCGAGGAACGTCCTGCGCAGCGCGCCCGAACGATCGATCAGGTAGGTCGTCGGAACCGCACTCGGCTGTCCGAGCAACGCCTCGACCTCGGGGTTGAACATCCCCGACAGGTAGCGCATCGGCACCTCCTTCTGAAACTGGAGGACCTCCGCCGGCGCCGAGTCGATGGCGATGCCGATCACTACCACGCCCCGCTCGCGGTACTGCTCATGCAGATCGTTCAGGTAGGGGATGACCGCGCGGCAGGGGATGCACCAGGTGGCCCACACATCGAGGACCCGCACCTTGCCCTCATGATCCGCCATCGGGATCGAACGGCCGTGAGGGTCCTCGAGCACCAGGTCGATGAAGGGATCGCGTTCCGGCGGTCCCGCCCCGGCGGCCGCGACGCCGGCCGTTCCACCCCCGCCGTGGCACGCGACCACCAGCAGGCACACGGCCAGCAGGGACACGGCCGCCGGCAGAAACGTCCGCGCCTCCCTCACTTCGACCCAGCCGGCGGTTCGAACGATCGGATCGAGATGGCGGGCGGTTTCCAGCGGGCATCGCTATGCAGTCTGAAGCGCACCGTGAAGTCGCCCTCGAGATCGGGATGAGCGCGGAACAGGAGAAGCGTCTGGTTGTTCTCCAGCACCCGGTAACGGTGCGGGGTATCGCGGATCGCAAAGGTGATCCGTCCTTCATCGTTCACCGCGAAGCGTCCGGCGGCGACCAGGTCGCACTCGCCGGCGATCTCGAACCCCGCTTCCCTGACGCTCCGCTTCACCTCGTCGAGATCGAGCGGGTGCTCCTTCCCCACCGTGACGCGCACGCTGCCGGAGTCGAGATCGGCGCTCGCCATGCCGACTCCGCGCAGGCGCCGGATCGACTCCTCCACGCCGCGGGTGCAGAGAGCGCAGGTCATCCCGCTCACCGGCACCACGACTTCCTGCACCCGGGCCGCGGCCGGGCCGGGCAGGAACAGGCCGCACGCCAGGACCAGCAGCACTCCGCGCCGCCAGCCGGCACGCCATCCGCGCCGCCGCAGCCGGCCGGAAGATTCCGCCATAGCTCGCATCTCCTTCCCCGGCACAATAGATCGCGCACCTCCGGAAGGCACGGGTTCACGCAGGCGTAGATTCTCGATTCCGGAATTGACGATTCGAGAGCATTTCTGGATGGCCAGCAGCTCGGTGAGTAGCGCTGGCAGCAGGGCAAGCGTGAGGTAGCCGTGGGCGACGGTCCCGCCGAAGGGTGACTCGCGCCGCGCGCGCTCAGGATCGATATGAATCCATTGACGATCCCCGGTGGCTTCGGCGAAGGCGTCGATTTGGGCCTGATCGATGGTTCGCCAGTCCGTCGTGCCCAGATCGTGTCCCTGAAACTGATCGAGGGAGGCGACATCGGGGATCGTCAGGGGGTTCGCCATCCT
>CBDUYA010000083.1:0-10628 GCA_965371335.1 uncultured bacterium
CGAACCGATTCGACCCGCATCGCTCCCGAGGCGTTGCAGGAGGTGCGCGATCATATCCAACAAGCGCACGGGGCCGAGTACCTGCCCGCCGAGCCGCGCGTCTTCAAGAAGGGCAAGCTGACCCAGGGAGCGCACGAAGCGATCCGACCGACCTCGATGGCGCTCACCCCGGAGAAAGTGAAGTCGTTCATGGGCAAGGACGAGTTCCTGCTCTACAGCCTGATCTGGAACCGCTTCGTCGCCTCGCAGATGAATCCGGCGCTGTACGACGTGACCACCGCCGACATCCGCTCCGGCCCGTGCCTGTTCCGCGCCAGCGGCTCGACGCTGAAATTCCCCGGCTATCTGGCCACCTACCAGGAAATCATCGAGAAGAAGAAGGACGCGCGCCAGCCGGGCGAAGAGGAGGATGCCGGCAAGGTTCTGCCGCCGCTCACGCAGGGGGAGCGGCTGAAGCTGCAGAAGATCGATCCGAAGCAACACTTCACCCAGCCGCCCCCCCGCTTCACGGAGGCATCGCTGGTCAAGGAGCTGGAGGAGAACGGCATCGGACGGCCCTCGACCTACGCCAATATTCTCTCCACCCTGCAGAACCGGGAATATGTCGAGAAGACCGAGGGCAAGTTCTTCCCCTCCGAGCTCGGCATGACGGTCACCGACCTGCTGGTCGGCCACTTCGGCGATATCGTCGACGTCAAATACACCGCCAGGATGGAAGAGGAGCTGGACGAGATCGAGGAAGGCCGCCTCGACTATATCAAGGCCCTCAAGCAGTTCAACAAGAAGTTCACCAAGGACCTCAAGGCGGCGACCGTCAACATGGAGAACATCAAGACCAAGGAAGAGCCGACCGACAAGACCTGCGAGAAGTGCAGCAAGCCGATGGTGATCAAGTGGGGCCGCTACGGCCGCTTCATGGCCTGCTCGGGATACCCCGACTGCAAAAACACCCAGGAGCTCGCCCCCAACGGCAAGGGGGGCGGCAGCGGCGCCGCGGGAACCAGCGGCTCGGCGGAGACGCCGGCGATCCCCGAGGATCACGGCAAGTGCGAGAAGTGCGGCGCCACGATGGTGCTGCGCAAAGGACGCTTCGGTCCGTTCATCGCCTGCTCGGCCTACCCGGAATGCCGCAACACCAAGAAGATCGCCATGGACAAGGAAGGGCGGATCACGGTCACCAAGAAACCGGACCGCATCCTCGATGAGGATTGCCCGAAGTGCGGCAAGAAGCTGGCCGTGAAGGACGGCCGGTTCGGCGAGTTCACCGCCTGCTCGGCCTACCCGGAATGCCGCTTCATCAAGCTGAAGGAAGTCGGGCTCGACTGTCCCCGCGAAGGGTGTGGCGGGCGTATCGTCGAGCGCCGATCGCGGCGCGGCCGCGTCTTCTTCGGCTGCAACAACTACCCGGAGTGCGAGTTCGTCACCTGGTATCGCCCGGTGGCCGAAAAGTGCCCCTCCTGCGGCCGTCCCTACGTGCTGGAGAAGACGACCAAGAAGGCCGGCACGACCCGCTTCTGCGACGGCGAGGGGTGCGACTTCAAGCAGGCCGTCAACTCCTGAGGGTGGCGCGGCGCCAGCGGTTCCCCTATTCCGGCTCTTCCCGGTAGAAGGCGCAGCGCTCGATGCCGTCGTCCTCGATCGAACACTCCCACAGCGCGAACCTCTCCATCTCCTCATCCCACATCAGCGTGAACGGAACGGGGTCTCCCGCGCTGACCAGATCGTCGTCGATCCGGACGATCGGCGTCAGCACCAGGACGACGTGTCCCGCGGCCGCTTCGGCGTAGCCGTTCCAGCCGATCAGGCGGCCCGGCACGTCAAAGGAGGCCGGGGCGAAGATCCGTCCCTGCGCGTCGCGCGCTTCGCTGTCGACGGTCAGGATCGTCCCGACGTCCCGATCGCGCAGATGCACGATGCGCACCCGCGAGGCGACGAAGCCGTACGGAGCGGGGCAGAAGCGATTCGCCTCGCAGCTCTTCTCGACATGCTCGAGCGCTTCCTCGGAGAGCGGCTCGGCGATGACCAGTTCGCGGCCGTCGAGCGCGCCGAGCCGGATCGCGGCGATGACGGAGAAGCGGGTGAGGTTCAGGCGGTCCTTCAGGACTTCCAGGTCCGGGGCGCGCACGATCGCCGGCACCGCATCCCCGAACCGCACGCCGGCGTCGAGCGGCGTCGCCGCCAGCAGGGCGATCACCGCCACGGCGATGCGGCGGCCGGAACGGCGGGGAGTGGAACAGGCGCCCCGGTGCATCATCGTTACTAATATAGGTCCGCAGCCCGGCGGGGCCTACTCGTGTCGCAGAATCGTTGCCGGGTCGGTGCCGACGGCACGGCGCGCCGGAAGATAGCAGGAGAGCAGGGCGGCCACCAGGATGAGCGCGGGGACCGACAGGAAGATGAGCGGGTCGGCCCGCTGAACCCCGAAGAAGACGTTCGACATGACCACCGACAGGGCGAGCGCGCCGGCGATGCCGACGCCGAGGCCGATCGCCGTCAGCCGCAGCCCGCGGCGCAGAACCAGCGACATCACCTCTCCGGGGCGGGCGCCGAGCGTCATGCGGACGGCGATCTCCCGGCGGCGTTGCGAGACGAAAAAGGCGATGAGGCCGTAGATCCCGACCACCGAGATCAGCAGCGCCGCCGTTGAGAGACCGGTGAGCATCCTCGCCATCTCCCGCTGCGGCACCAGAAACTCGGAAACGACCATCTCCATGGAGCGCACCTCGGTCAGCGGCAGCAGCCGATCGACGCGCCAGATCGCCTCGCGGACGGCAGCGGCCGCGGCGAGCGGATCGCCTGCCGTGCGCGTCACGACCCGGAAACTGGCCCAGGACCACTGCGACGCCGGGAGATAGATCTGGGGCGCGGCGCCGCCGGCGAGATCGTGATCGAGGGTCGTGCCGACGACGCCGACGATGGTCTTCTCGCGACCGGAGCTGGCGAAGCGGATGCGGCGCCCGACCGGATCAGCCTCGCCGAAGTAGCGGCGCGCCAGCATGTCGTTGACGATGGCGACCGGCGCCGCCGCGGCGGTATCGCCGCCGGAAAATGCTCTGCCCCCCTTCAGCGGCACGCCCATCACCCTGAAATAGTCGGGGGAGATCGACAGAAGCCGCCCCGTCGACCCGGCCCCGGCGGGATCGACCGGTACTCCGGGCAGGCTGAAGACCACCTCCTGGCTCTCGTGGTTCAGCGGCAGATAATTCGCCGTGGCCGCCGCCGCGACCCCCGGAAGGGCCGCCACCTCCTCGATCACCCGCTCGTGGAACTGGGCGATGCTCGCCGCCTCCCCGTAACGCTGGTCCGGAAGGTTGACCATTATTGTCAGAACGCTCGCCGCCTCGAATCCCGGTTCGATCTCCAGCATGGTGCGGAAGCTGCGGATCATCAGGCCGGTCCCGATGAGGAGCATGGTGGCGAGCGCCACCTGCCCGGCGACCATCATCCCCTGCAGGCGCAGCGTGCGACGCGACGCGGAGGCGGTTCCTCCGTCCTTGAACGACGCGCTCAGATCGGCGCGCGACGCGCGCAGCGCCGGCGGCAGTCCGAAGATCAGGGCGGCGCCGAGCGCTGTCGCCAGCGTGAACAGGAGGGCCGGAAGGTCAACCGTGAGATCGCCGACCCGGTACAGGTCGTCGGGGATCGCCCGCGTGGCGAGGTCGATCAGCCAGAGAGCGAGCATCGTGCCGAGGGCGCCGCCGGCGGTCGCCAGGACCAGGCTCTCCGTCAGGAAGAGTCCGACGAGGCGCCGGCGCGAGGCCCCCAGCGCCGTCCGGATCGCCACCTCGCGGCTGCGTGCCAGCGCTCTTGTGAGGAGGAGGCTCGACACGTTGGCGCAGGCGATGAGAAGCACGAACAGGTTCGCCAGGAAGAGCACCACAGAGAGAATCTGAAAAATCTCGTGGGCGAAGTTGAGCGCCGCGCGCAGCGGCACGATGCGCACGCCGTCATTGCGGTTGGAGTCGGGATACTGTTCCTGCAGCCGCGCGGCGACGGTGTCCATCTCGACCTGCGCCTCGTCCGGCGTGACGCCGGGACGGAGGCGTCCCATCACCTGCAGGAACCGCCGCTGGCGCTGCGGCCGGCCGGTATCGAGCTCGCGCGGAATCCACAAGCGGGTCGTCGGCAGCGGAAAGAGAAACCGTTCCGGCATCACGCCGATGATGGTGCGTGCTCTTCCGTTCACCTCGATCGTCCGACCGAGAACGCTGCTCTCCGCGCCGTAGCGCTCGAGCCAGAAGCGATGGCTGAGGACCGCAACATCGGCCCTGCCGGAGTGGTCTTCGCCGGGGAGGAAGCCGCGCCCGAGGGCCGGCTGCACGCCGAGAACCTCGAAGGCGTTGGCCGAGACCCGCGCCGCGGCGATGCGCTCCGGCCGGTCGCCGCCCGTCAGATCTTCCGAGGTGTAATTGAACGCGGCGAGATCTTCGAAGGAGCGGCTCTGCGCTCTCCAGTCCTCGTAATCGGGCACTGAGACGCGGCCCATATTCAATCCGCTGCGCTGGTCGGTCCTCCAGAGATGGACGAGCGCCGCCGGATCGGCAAACGGAAGCGGCCGCAGCAGGAAGGCGTTGACGATGCTGAAGGTCGGCGTGATCGAGCCGATCGCCAGCGCCAGGGTCAGCACGGCAACGAGGGTCGCCCCGGGGCTTTTCGCCAGCACCCGGATCGCATAGCGCAGATCCCGCCAGGCCTGTCGCATCCGGCACCTCCGGCCTCCTTCCAGCAGGATCCATTCCAACGTCGGCCGTTCCTGCAAACCGATGACCGGCCGGAAGTTCGCCGCTGGCGGACGATCAGGAGCGCGCCCCATCCTGCCCCGTCATGGGACCGGCCCGTCCCATAGCCGGACAGATCGCCGGCTCCCCCCATGTTATGATGCTCCCTTCCTGAATGATTTCCGCTCCATGGGAGGGTCTCTCCTGGCTTCCGGGCGTGTCACTGTCGTCGGCGGCGGTCTGGCCGGATGTGAGGCCGCCTGGCAGGCGGCGCGCCGCGGGGTGCCGGTCGATCTGTTCGAAATGCGGCCGGTGCGCACCACGCCGGCGCACCGGACCTCCGAACTGGCCGAGCTGGTCTGTTCGAACTCCCTCAAATCGAACCTGCTCGACACGGCGTCGGGCCTCCTCAAGGAGGAGATGCGGCGCTGTGACTCCCTCGTCATCCGCGTGGCGGACGCCGCCAGGGTGCCGGCCGGGAGTGCGCTGGCCGTGGATCGCGAGCGGTTCGCCCGCGGCATCACCGCAGCGATCGAGGGGGAGCCGAACATTCACCTGCGGCGCGAGGAGGTTCAGTCAATCCCCGCCTCGGGACCGTGCATCCTCGCCACCGGTCCGCTCGCCTCGGATGCCATCGCCCGCTCGATCGCCGAGTTCACCGGCAAGGACCACCTCTACTTCTTCGATGCCATCTCGCCGATCGTGGAGGCCGAGAGCATCGATCGCGATCGCGTCTTCGCCGCCTCACGCTACGGCAAGGGGGGAGACGACTATCTCAACTGCCCGCTGAGCGAGGAAGAATACGATCGGTTCTATGGCGAGCTGATCAACGCCGCCGAGGTCCCAAAGCACGAGTTCGAGAAGGACGTCTCCTACTTCGAGGGGTGCCTGCCGATCGAGGAGATGGCGCGCCGTGGACGCCAGACGCCGCTGTTCGGCCCGATGAAGCCGGTCGGTCTGGTCGATCCACGCACCGGGCGGCAGCCATTCGGGGTGGTGCAACTGCGTCAGGACACCCTGGCGGCCGATTTCTATTCTATGGTCGGGTTTCAAAATCACCTGAGGTTCGGAGAACAGAAGAGGATCTTCCGGATGATTCCCGGCCTCGAGCGGGCCGAGTTCGCCCGCCTCGGGCAGGTGCATCGCAATTCCTACATCAACGCTCCGGCGATCCTGCTGCCGACCTTTCAGGCGCGCCGGCGGCGCGACCTGTTCTTCGCCGGCCAGATCTCCGGGGTCGAGGGATACCTCGAATCGGCCGCGTCCGGACTGATCGCCGGCCTCAACGCGGCGCGCCTCGCCGTGGCGGCGCCGCCGCTGATCTTTCCTTCGTCGACCGCTCTGGGCGCCATCGCACGCTACATCTCGTCGGCCGAATCGTCCAACTACCAGCCGTCCAACATCGCCTTCGGCCTGTTCCCGCCGCTCGCCCGGCCGATCCGCGACAAGCGACAGAAGAAGGCCGCCCTGGTGCGGCGGGCGCTCGACGCCCTCGAATCGTTCCTCGGGCAGAGCGCGCCGGCGCATCCCGTCACTCCAGACGGGCGAGACGCTCCAGGACGCGGGCGAGTCCCTGGGTTCCCGCCTTCCCCTCACCCCGCGCCTGTGCGGCGAGGAACAGCTGATGCACCAGAGACGCGGCCGGCAGGGGAGCGCCGGTCGCGCCGCCCGCCTGCAGAATGAGGCGGAGGTCCTTCTGCATCAGATCGATCATGAAGCCGGGCTCGAAGTCGCGGGCCACGACGCGTGGCGCCAGGTTGGCGAGCTGCCAGCTTCCGGCGGCCCCCTCCTTCACCGCCTCGATCATCACCGTCGGATCGAGGCCGTTCTTGCGCGCGAAGACGAGCGCCTCGCTCACCGCGAGCATCGTGACCGACACGAGAATCTGGTTGCACAGCTTGGTCACCTGTCCGCTGCCGGATGGCCCGCACCAGGTCACGCTCCGCCCCATCACCTCGAGGAGCGGCCGGGACCGGTCGAACGCGGCACGCTCCCCTCCCGCCATGATCGCCAGCGTCGCATCGCGCGCTCCGACATCGCCGCCCGAGACCGGCGCATCGATCAGGTGGCAGTCGCGTTCCCGCAGCTGCGCATCGAGCTTCCGCTCGACCGCAGGCGCGATCGTGCTCATATCGATGACGATCGATCCCGGCTCGATCGTCTCCAGCACGCCTCCGGGACCGGCGACCACATGGTCCACGTCGGCCGAATCGGTCACCATGGTGATGATCACTTCCGATCGCGACGCGACCTCCGCCGGTGACTCCACCACGGCGGCGCCCTGCGCCGCCAGCGCATCCGTTTTCGAGCGGGTCCGGTTGTAGACGGTCAGGACGTACCCGGCCCGCAGGACGTGTTCCGCCATCGGGCGACCCATGATCCCCAGACCGATGAATCCGACGCGCATCGACGTCACTCCGCATCCTCCTTCCGGCGCGGGCGCGCCACCGCCTTATCCTTTCCCCTGCGGACCGCCGCCGATCCGCCCCCGGAGCTCGCCCGTGAGACGTCCGGTTGCAGGATGACGATGGTCGCTCCCCAGCCACCGCCATCGGGGCCGGCGGTCCGGAACTCCTTCACCCCCGGCAGGCGTCCAAGGAGGGAGTGCACCGTCCTGCGCAGGACTCCCGTCCCCTTGCCATGCACGATCCGGACCTGGTCGATGCCGCGCTCCCGACATGATTCAAGGTAGTCCGGAATCAGATCCTTGACCTCGCGCGGCTGGAAGGTGTGCAGATCGAGCGTCCCGTCGACCGGCAGCTCGATCGGATCGTCCGCTCCGTCCTTCTCCGTCATGCAGCGCTCCGCGCTCAACGATGCCGGTAGCCGTCCGAACCTTCATCGGGATGCAGGCCGAGCGGCTCATCGCCGGCCGTCACCCCGAGGCCCTGAACGGTCCGGTTGGCATAGGCGAAGTATGCGACGATCTGGTTCAAATCGAGGATCGCCGCATCGTCGAGGCCGGACCGCCGCAATGGTTCCAGATCCTGCGCGTTCATTGCCTCCGGCGTGCGGGTCAGCTTGCGCGCGTAGCGGCAGAGCGCCTCCTCGCGCCGGGTCAGCGGGTCCGGTCCCCCTTCCGCCGCGGCGGCACGGGCGAGCCGCGCCGCCAGGTCCGCGTCGCCGACGTGACGGGCGAGCGCGGCGCGATGGTGGGCGATGCAATAGCCGCAGCCATTCAGTCCCGACACGCAGACACCGATGATCTCCCGCTCCCGCGGACTCAGCCCGTTCGGGCGGCTGTGCAGAACCGCTTTGTAGATCGCCAGGTGGGCCTGCAGCGTACGCGGCCGCAGACTGTGGACCTGCAGAATTTTATCGACGTGTCCCTCCGGGGTCCGAATCTGCTCGTAGAGGGCCCGGAGCAGTCCCCCGGCGTCCGCCGGATTGATCATTCGGATCCAGGGCATGCTCTCCACTTGGTGCCCGGCGGGCCGCCGGTCAGTCGGTGCGGTTGGTGATTTCGATCAGGTGGAAGCCGAACTGCGTCTTCACCGGGCCGTGGGTCCGCCCGACCTCGTCGCGGAACACCACGTCGTCGAACTCCTTAACCATCTGGCCGGGGCCGAACTCGCCCAGGTCCCCCCCCTTCTGCCCGGACGGGCATTTCGAATGCTCCCGCGCCAGGGCTGCGAAATCGGCGCCACCCTCGATCTGCTTCTTGAGCTCGTCGCACTGTTCCTGCGTTGGTACCAGGATGTGCCGGGCACGCGCTGTGGCCATATCGCTCTCCTCGATACGAGGTGACCCTCGGAAGATCGTCCCTGCCCCCCAGCGGCCCGTCCCGAGGGGGCGGCCGGGCCGTCACTAAGCATACACGCGTTGGCGCTCGACCTCCGGTAGAATCATCGCCCGGAGAGCGGGGCGCGCAGCCGGCTCCGGCGGGGGCACCATGGACCGCATCGACGAGTTTCTCAGGCATCTCGAGCACGGCGTCAACGCATCGCCCCTGACCATCCGTTGCTACAGCGCCGACCTGCGGCAGTTCGAACACTTCGTCGCCGGCGGCGCGTCGCGCGCGCGCCGTCCTTCGATCACCTCGGTCGATCACCTTGTCGTGCGCTCCTATCTGTCGCACCTTCACGACCGTGGTATGAGCCGCGCCACCGTGGCGCGCAAGCTCGCCTCGCTGCGGTCGTTCTTCCGCTACATGGCGCGACAGGGCCTGATGTCACGCAACCCGGCGGCGATGGTGTCGACCCCGAAGCTCGCCCGGCGCCTCCCTCATCCGATGCCACAGAATGAGGTAGAATTGCTGCTCGAATCCGCCTTCGGAAGCGACCCCAGGGACGACCGGGATCGTGCCATCCTCGAGCTTCTCTACGCCACCGGCATCCGGGTCGGGGAGATGGTCCGCGCCGACGTCGGTGATCTCGATTTCAGCGGCACCTCTGGAGACGGCATGTTGCGCGTTTACGGAAAGGGAAGGAAGGAGCGGCTCGTGCCGATCGGCAGCAAGGCGGTCACCGCCCTGCGCCGCTATCTCGGCAGCCGCGGGCATCTGCTCCCCGAGCGGCCGGGGCCGGCCCGCGATCGCGATGCCCTCTTTCTGAACGCGCGCGGGGGCCGCCTCACCGATCGCAGCGTGCGTCGAATTCTCGATGCACGGCTGCAACAGGCCGCCCTGGCGCGCGACGTCTCGCCGCACTCGCTGCGCCACTCCTTCGCCACTCACATGCTCGACGCGGGCGCCGACCTCCGCTCCATCCAGGAGCTGCTCGGCCATGCCTCGCTGTCGACCACGCAGAAATACACCAGGGTGACGACCAGCCAGCTTCTCGACATCTACAACCGGGCCCACCCCCGGGCGGGACGACCCCGTCGCGGGCGGGCTGGTAGCGCACGGAGACCTCCCCATGGCCGGGCGGAAACGTAGCACGGGGGGCTCGTCCCGGGGGGACGGCCGGGGACGCAGGCAGTCCGGCCGGCCCATGGCGCAGCGGCGCGGTGCCCGCAAGGGGGCTTCCGTCATTTCCGGGCGTGTCATCCCCCTGACTGCGGCACGGCGCCGCGCCGCCTCCCGGCGGCGCAAATTATTGATGGAAGAGTCGCCCACCGCACCGGCCCTCGTCGCCAACGGCGATGCAATCGATTTCCACCTGGCAGCCTGCATCATGTGCGTCCGCGCCGGCGGCCGTGTCGTGATGGACTACTGGGAAAAGCAGGACCAACTCGTCGTCGAAGAGAAGGGCCGCAACGACTACGTCACCATCGCCGACCGCGAGGCCGAGGATGCGATCACCCGGATTGTGCGGTCACGTTTTCCGGACCACTCCATCGTGGCGGAGGAATCGGGACCGTCGGCCGGCTCCGTCGGCTATCGCTGGTACATCGATCCCCTCGACGGCACCACCAACTACGTCCACCATTACCCGCTGTTCTGCGTTTCCGTCGGGATTGCCGATCCGCAGGGAATGAGGGCGGCAGCGGTCTACGATCCACTGCGCGACGAGATGTTCACCGCCGCCCGCGGCCGCGGCGCCAGGTTGAACGGCGAACCGATCCATGTTTCTGCCATCGGGCGGCTGGCCCAGGGGCTGATCGTGACCGGCATTCCGTTCCGCTCGCTCGATCGGCTGGAGGAGTACCTCCGCTCGCTGCGCGCCGTGATCGAGGGGTCGGCCGGGATACGCCGTGACGGCTCCGCTGCCCTCAACCTCGCCTACACGGCGTGCGGGCGCTACGACGGGTTCTGGGAGATGGGGCTGTCGTCCTGGGATGTGGCGGCCGGCAGCCTGATTCTGCAGGAGGCGGGAGGCGTGGTGACCGATTTCACCGGGCGGCACCGTTACCTCGAGAGCGGTGACATCATCGCCGCCACCCCGGAGATCCACCCCTCGCTGCTGGAGATCGTCCGCTCGGCCTACCGGTCGGAATGATCCGGCCCGAACGGTGCGGCGCTACCTGCCG
>CBDUYA010000084.1:0-10621 GCA_965371335.1 uncultured bacterium
GAACGTTTCCGCGTAGCAGTGCTTGCATCCCGGCCTGACCTTCGAGCACGGGGTGCGGGTCTGGCTCGCCAACCAGGAGGTCGAGGTCTTCCACATCGCCCCCGGCCACACCGATGGCGACGTCGTCGTTTACTTCGTCAACGAAAAGGTGCTGCATATGGGGGACGTCTTCTGGAGCGGCATGTATCCGTTCATCGATACCCGTGGCGGGGGGACCCTCTCCGGCATGATCGCCACCATCGAGCAGGCGCTCGAGCGCGTCGCGCCGGACGCCAGGGTCATCCCCGGGCACGGCCCGGTCACCGATGTGGCGACCCTGCGCCGGTTCGGGCAGTTTCTCGTCGAGCTGCGCGAGAAAGTGCGCACAGCGGTCGACGGAGGCAAGTCGCTCGCCGAGGCGATCCGCTCCATTGAAATGGACGACTACCCCGAGATCACCCCGCAGTTCATGGAGCTCGGCAACGACATCTTCGCCGCCTGGGACGAGATGCATCCGTCGCACTGAGGTCAGAAGGCGCAGGCGAGTATGCGCCGCGGCCGTGGACCACGTGGCGCGGCGCGACTCCGGGTGGAACGGACAGGCTGCCGATTGACGGGCCGGGGGCGCTCCGGTAAGATTCTGAGCTATACCACGACAGTTCTCTACGTGTCTGTCGGAGATTCACCCAGTGGACTTTCTGACCATCATCTCGCCGAGCGGCGAACGGAACCACTTCGACATCACGAGCGCTAACGTGCGGATCGGCCGTTCGTCGAGCAGCGATCTTGTGCTTCAGGATTTGAACGTATCCCGCCTGCACGCCCAGATGGTGCGACGCTCCGAGGGCTATTACATCCTCGACGCCGGGGGCAAGAACGGCACCTTCGTGAACGATCGCCGCATCGAGGAGGCCACCCCCGTTCACCCGGGGGATCGCATCCGGCTCGGAACGACGACCCTCATCTTCAACGGCACGCCGAGCGTGTCGGTCGAGTTCAGCGATTCGCCGCTGGAGCCGGGACCCGGCACGACCTATCTGCCGGCCGACAGCCTGAAGACGCCCGGCGCGGAGGAGGTGTCGCTCCTGTTGAGCAACCCGTCTGCGCAGGGGACCCAGCTCGGCCCCGCAGCCGCCTTCGTGTCGAGCCCGACCGGTCCGGGACTGGTCCAGGGCTCGTTCAATGCGTCGGCTCTCGGCGTGATCTTCGAGGCCGACAAGGAGCTCGTCTTTCACCGGCCGCTCCCCGAGCTGCTCGAGAAGATCATGGATCTCGCCGGCAAGGTGGTGCGCTTCGAGCGGGGTCTCCTGATGCTCCTCGAAGGGGGCGCGCTCCAGCCCAAGGTGGTCCGCGTACCTCCCGATGAAGCGGCACAGCCGATTTCGATCAGCCGGACAATCACCGATCGCGTCCTCTCCCGTCGCGAGTCGATTCTCACCTCCGACGCCCTGATGGACGAGAGGCTGCGCGAGGGCCACAGCGTGCAGATTCAGCAGATCCGCTCGCTGATGTGCGCCCCCCTGCGGCACAATAAGGAGGTCATCGGTCTCATCTACGTCGACAGCCGCCAGCGGGCCGGGCTGTTCACCCAGAGCGATCTGCACGTGCTCACCCACCTGGCGAACATCGCGGCGGTCAAGCTGGAGAACGCCCGCCTGTTCGAGCAGGCCGTGGCGGCGGAGCGCATGGAGCAGGAGCTGCAGAAAGCGGCCGAGCTGCAGAACCACCTGCTGCCGGGAGATGGGCCGCAGATCCCCGGGTACATGGTGTATGGATCGTCGATCTCCTGCCGCGCCGTCGGCGGCGACTACTACGACTACATCGAAATGCCCGCCGGCCGGATCGCCATCGGTCTCGGCGATGTCGCCGGCAAAGGGCTCCCGGCCGCCCTCCTGATGACCTCGTTTCAGGCATCGCTGCGGGCCCTCTCCGAGCTCGATCTCCCGCCGGGCGACACTATCTCGCGGCTCAACCGGCTTCTCTGCCGGGCTCTGCCGGACAACCGGTTTGTCACCTTCTTCTATGCGGTCCTCGATCCTTCGACCCGGAAGCTGCAGTTCGTCAACGCCGGGCACAACCCTCCGTCGGTGATTCGTGCCAACGGCAAGCGGGAGAGCCTCGGCCAGAACGGCCCGCCGCTCGGTATGTTCGAGGAATCGACCTACAGCATGGGAGAATTGGAACTCGGGCCGGGCGAGCTGCTCGTCTGTTACAGCGACGGGATCAGCGAAGCGGAGAATCTCAAGGGCGAGGAGTTCAGCGAGGAACGCCTGACCGCCCTGGTGGAAAACCGGCGCACCCTGCCTCCAGTGGAGATCGTGCAGCACGTCAACTCGGTGCTGAACGACTACTGTCGCGGGACGAACCAGCAGGACGACATCACGCTCGTGGTGCTCAAGCGCACCGCGTGACCCGCCGGAGCTTCGCGACCCTCGCAGCGCTCAATCGGTCCCTGGCCCGCTGCGTCCTCTGCCCGCGCCTGAGGCGTCATTGCGAGAGCGTGGCGCGCCAGCGGCGGCCCATGTATGCGCAGCAACGCTATTGGGGGAAGCCGGTGCCGGGATTCGGGGATCATCACGCTCGCCTGCTTCTGGTCGGCCTCGCTCCGGGCGCCCACGGCTCCAACCGCACCGGACGGATGTTCACCGGTGATGCGAGCGGCGAATGGCTCTACGCGGCGTTGCACCGCTTCGGATTCGCCAATCGCCCGGAGGCCACCGGCCGACGCGACGGGCTCATTCTGACCGACTGCTACATCACGGCCGCGGCCCGCTGTGCCCCGCCGGACAACCGGCCCGCCGGAGCGGAACTCGCCCGCTGCCTTCCCTATCTGAGCGCCGAGATCGCCCTGCTCCGCCGGGTCCGGGTTGTCGTTCCTCTCGGGCGCATCGGCTTCGACGCCTGGCTGCGCGCCGCCGGCTGGTGGAGGCGATTGTCGCCGCCGGTCCGTCCACGGTTCGGACACGGGGCCGAATCGACCCTCCCGGACGGCACGGTGCTCATCGGGTCGTATCACCCGAGCCGCCAAAACACCAATACCGGAAAGCTGACCCGCTCCATGTGGCACGCGGTCTTCAGGCGGGTGCGCACGCTGCTGGATCGGACGTAGGGGTGGAAAACCTCAGCAGCCCGCGTTCAGGTGCGTGGAGAGAGCGCCCCGCCAGGCAGCGCGCGCCGGCACGACATCAATCTCGATGGCGGGCGTCGAGCCGAGTGTGATCGTCAGGCGATCGCCTCCGACCCGGCCGAGCATGCGGATCGGAACATCGGCCGCCCCAGCGGCCTGTTCGAGCCGGGCGCGGCTCTCGGGAGGAGCGGAGACGATGATCCGCGTCGGGGCCTCCCCGAACAGCAGCGCGTCGAGGCGACCGGCGGGCTCGAGCTTCAGATCGGCGCCGATGGCGCCGTCGGGCTTGGTGATGCAGCACTCCAGCAGTGCGAAGGCGAGCCCTCCTTCGGCGCAATCGTGCGCCGACACGATGAAGCCGTTGTCGCGCACGTCCCGCACGACTTTCTGTAACGTTTTTTCCTTGCGTAGATCGACCGGCGCCGGCAGGCCGGCCTCCTGGCCGTGGATGAGGGAGAGGTACTCGCTGCCACCGAGGCTCCCCGCCGGCTCTCCCAGGAGGAAGACGAGATCTCCTTCACGGCGGAACCACTGCGTCAGCGCACCGCGCACATCCTCGAGCAGGCCGACCATGCCGATCATCGGGGTCGGATGGATCGCTTTGCCCTCGGTCTCGTTGTAAAAGGAGACATTGCCGCCGATCACCGGCGCCTCCAGCGCTGTGCACGCCTCCGCCAGACCGCGGATCGTCTCGGTGAACTGCCACATCGTCTCCGGCTTCTCCGGGTTCCCGAAGTTCAGACAGTCGGTCGTTCCGACCGGGACGGCGCCGGCGCATGCCAGGTTGCGGGCCGCTTCCGCCACCGCCAGGCGCGCTCCCTCGGCGGGATCGAGGTAGCAGTAGCGGGCGTTGCAGTCGGAGGTGAGCGCCAGCGCCCGGTTGGTCCCTTTCAACCGGATCACCGCCGCGTCCGAGCCGGGCCGGACCACCGTGTTGGTGCGCACCATGTGGTCGTAGGCCTGGTAGATCATCTCGCGGCTGCACAGGTTTGGCGCCTCCAGCAGCCGCTGCAGGATTTCGTTGCCATCGGATGGTTCGGGGACCTGCTCGGTTTGCAGGCGGCTGACCAGGTCCTGCCATGCGGGCCGGGCCGAGGGCCTCTCGTAGCGCGGCGCATCGTCGACCAGCATCGCGGCGGGAATATCGGCGACCGTCTTCCCCTTGGAGGTCACCCGTACGCGCCCGCTGTCGGTAATGCGGCCGACGACAGCGGCGTCGAGATCCCAGCGCGTGAACAACGCGCGGACCTGCTCCACCATCGCCGGCGTCGCCACCAGCAGCATCCTCTCCTGGCTCTCCGACAGCATGATCTCGTAGGGGGTCATTCCGGTCTCGCGCAGCGGCACCTGGTCGAGATCGATCTCCATGCCGGTGCCGGCGCGCGACGCCATCTCGACCGTCGAGCAGGTCAGGCCGGCCGCTCCCATGTCCTGGATCCCGACCACCAGATTAACCTGCTTCATCGCCTCGAGACAGGCCTCCATCAGCAGCTTTTCCGTGAACGGATCCCCGACCTGCACCGTCGGCCGCTTCGACTCGGTGGTCTCATCGAACTCCGAGGAGGCGAGCAGGCTGGCGCCGTGAATGCCGTCACGGCCGGTCTTCGAGCCGACGTAGATGACCGTGTTGCCGACCCCGGAGGCCGCCCCCTTGTGGATCTTTTCCTGGCGGGCGATCCCCAGGCTGAAGACATTCACCAGAATGTTGCCGTTGTAGGAAGGATGAAAGTAGATATCGCCGCCGACGGTCGGAACTCCGATGCTGTTCCCGTAGCCCGCGATTCCGGCGACCACGCCATCCACCAGGTACCGCATGCGGGGCACGCTGAGGTCGCCGAAACGGAGCGAGTTGAGCGAGGCGATCGGCCGGGCTCCCATGGTGAAAATGTCGCGCAGGATGCCGCCGACGCCGGTGGCGGCCCCCTGGTACGGCTCGACAAACGACGGGTGGTTATGGCTTTCCATCTTGAAGACTGCGGCGATCCCCCCGCCGACGTCGACGATCCCGGCGTTTTCGCCCGGGCCCTGCAGGACACGGGCTCCGGTCGTCGGCAGCAGCTTCAGATAGGCCCGACTGCTCTTGTACGAGCAGTGTTCGGACCACATGACCGAGATGATGCCGAGTTCAGTGTAGGTCGGTGTCCGGCCGAGGGCCGCGACCGCGCGATCGTATTCCTCTCCCGTCATCCCGTGCTGCAGGCCGAGTTCGCGGCTGACCTCCGGCTCCTGGCTCATCCCTTGCGGCCTCCGAAGATCTTCGCATCGCGCACCGCGCGCGCCTTGCTTTCCACGCGGTGGATGCAGCACTGCTTGAACTTGCGGCCACTGCCGCAGGGACATTCGTCATTGCGCCCGATGCCGTCGTAGTCGACACGGCGCTGGCCGAAAAGGTTTTTCAGGCGCTTCAACACGGCCGGTTCTCTCAGATGCGGGTGCGGCGTTCCCGCCGCCAGGAATAGACGATCGAGTCGAAGATTCTCCGACCCTGAACGTTGCCGAGAACCTCCTCGGCACACCGGTCCGGGTGGGGCATCAGCCCGACCACGTTGCCCCGCTCGTTGCAGATCCCGGCGATGGCATGCAGCGATCCGTTCGGATTCGATTCCGCGGTGACCTCTCCGGCCGCATCGCAGTAGCGGAACACCACCTGCCGGTTCTGTTCCAGCTCCCGCAGCACCTCTTCGGTGGCGTAGAAACACCCCTCGCCGTGCCCCACCGGCATCTTCACAACGGTCCCCTGCTTGACGCGGGCTGTGAACGGCGTGTCCTGGCGTTCGACGCGCAGGTACAGGTCGCGGCAGATGTACTTCAAGCGGCTGTTCCGGACCAGCGCCCCGGGCAGAAGATGCGCCTCGGTCAGGATCTGAAACCCGTTGCAGATTCCGAGGACCATTCCGCCGCGGCGGGCGAACTCTCCGACCGCCGCCATGATCGGCGAGTAGCACGCCATCGATCCGCCCCGCAGGTAGTCGCCGTGCGCGAATCCGCCGGGGAGCACGATGCAGTCGACGCCGTTGAACGACAGATCCTTGTGCCAGAGAAACCGGGCTTCCTCGCCGAGGAGGTGCTTGGCGACGTGGTAGACGTCGTGCTCGCAGTTGGAGCCGGGGAATACGACGATACCGAACCTCACCGCGTCCCCCTCACTCCTCCTGGAATTCGAACCGGAAGTCCTCGATCACGGTGTTGGCAAGCAGCTTCTCGCACATCAACTGCAGCCGCTGTTCCGCCTCCCGCCGCGGCAGTCCGCCCAGCGTCACCTCCATACACTTGCCGATACGGACGTCGGTCACCTCGCGGTAACCGAGCTGGTGGAGGGAGGTACAGACAGCCTTACCCTGGGGATCGAGGACCCCGCGCTTGAGCGTCACGTAGACTCGCGCCTTCAACGGATCGGCCTCCTGATCGGAAAACGTGCGCAAGAATAGCACATGAATCGACGCGCTCCCAGCCGGGACCGGGACCGGCCAGCCCTCACGACGTCCGCCCGAAGGCCCGCATGAACAGGGTATCGACGTGGCGCAGGTGGTGGTCGAGATCGCAGCATCGATCGAGCTCGGCCCGTTGCAGGCGGCTGGCGATCTCCGCATTGGCCGCCAGGAGCTCCCGAAAGTCACCCTTGCCGGCCAGCGCCGGCAGCGCCGCCGCCTGCACCCAGGCGTAGGCGTCCTCCCTCGACACCCCCTTGCGGGCGAGCGCCAGCAGCACCGTGCCGGAATAAATAACACCGCGGGACGATTCGAGATTGCGGCGCATCGCCTCCTCATTGACCTTCATCCCCTCGACGATCCGGGTGAAGCGCCGGGTCATATAATCGAGCAGGATGGTCGTATCCGGCAGGATGATTCGCTCAGCCGACGAATGGGAGATATCGCGCTCGTGCCACAGGGGAACATTTTCGAGGGCGGTCTGGAGATGGCCACGCAGCACCCGGGCCAGGCCGCTCATCTGCTCGCACCCCACCGGGTTCTTCTTGTGTGGCATCGCCGAGGAGCCCTTCTGCCCGCGGGCGAACGGCTCTTCCACCTCACCGACCTCGCTGCGCTGCAGGTGCCGGATCTCAATCGCGAAACGCTCGATCGAGGTGGCGGCCAGCGCCATGGCGGCGACGAATTCGGCGTGCCGGTCACGCTGGATGACCTGCGACGCAATCGGCACCGGCTCAAGCCCAAGACTCTTGAGGGCCACGGCTTCGATCTCCGGCTCGAGGTGCGCAAAGGTCCCGACCGCCCCCGACAGCTTGCCGACCGCGAGCCGGGCGCGGGCGTTCGTCAGGCGCTCGATGGTACGCGCGGACTCCACATGCCACAGCGCCAGCTTCAGCCCGAGGGTCGTCGGCTCGGCATGCATTCCGTGCGTCCGTCCCACCATCACCGTGTTCTTGTGCCGGAATGCCCGCGTCTCGATCGCCCGCGACAGATTCTCCCAGTCGCGGATCAGCTCATCCGCCGCCTGGACGATTTGCAGATCCTGGGCGGTGTCGACCACGTCGTTGCTGGTCAGACCGAGATGGACGTAGCGCGACTCGGGACCGACGTGCTCGGCCACGTTCGTGAGAAACGCGATGACGTCGTGTTGAACGGTCGCCTCGATCTCCCTGATGCGGGCGACGTCGAAGCGCGCCTTCGAGCGGATGGCCTTCGCAGCCTCGGCCGGAACCTCACCGGCTGCCGCGAGGGCATCGCACACCGCCAGCTCGACCTCGAGCCAGCGCCGGAACTTCGATTCGTCATCCCAGATGGCCGCCATCTCCGGACGCGCATAGCGAGAAATCATGACCTTCCTCCAGATGAACTCTAAAGATCAAACCAGGGCGACGGCGCCGCCTGCCCGGCCGCATACAGCGCCGGCTTCCTTCTTCCGTCCCGTTCGAAGCGACGCTGGACCGCCGCCATCGCCAGATCGGGCCGGTTGTTCTTCCCACTGAGATGGGCGAGAACGATGCAGCCGGTCCTCGGCGACACCACCTCGCTCGCCAGTCCGGCGGAGGTCTCGTTGTCGAGGTGTCCGTGCCATCCGAGCACCCGGCGTTTGACCTGCTCCGGATACGGGCCGTCCTGCAGCATCGCGACGTCGTGGTTCGCCTCGAGGATCAGCAGGTCGCAGTCATCGAGCCCCTGCCGGACGCTGTCGGCGACATGCCCGAAATCGGTCGCATAGCCGATTCTCGCCCCGTTGCATTCGACCGTGCAGCCGATGGTCTCCACCGCGTCGTGCGGCACCGGGAATGGATTCACCCTCAGGCCGCCCACGGCGAATGGCTCATCGGAGGCGATGCTGCGCAGCACCGCGCCGTCTCCGCCGTCGAGCCCGGCCGCCCGGGCCGTGAACGGCGTGCAGTAGATCGGCACCTCGTGCAGCTTCGAGAAGAGCGCGGCGCCGCGCACGTGGTCGACGTGCTCGTGGGTGACGACGATCCCCGCGAGGCTGGCGGGCGCCACGCCGACCGCCTCCAGCCGGGCGGTGAGCTGCCGGCAGGAGAACCCGGCGTCCAGCAGCAGCCGCGATCCGTCGCCTTCGATACAGGTGGCGTTGCCGGCGCTGCCGCTCCCCAGGACAGTCAGCCGGATCGCCATCACGCTACCTGGTTCCCGTATGCCCGAAGCCGCCGCCCCCCCGCCCGGTCTCAGGCAGCTGCGCGACGATTTCCAGGCTGACCCGCGGCACCGCCACGATCACCAGCTGCGCGATCCGATCGCCGCGCCGGATGACGATCGGCTGCTGGCCGAAATTGACGGCGATGACCGCGATCTCGCCCCGGTAGTCGGAATCGATCGTGCCGGGCGAATTGAGCAGCCCCAGACCCTGGCGCAGCGCCAGGCCGCTGCGTGGCCGCACCTGCCCTTCGAAACCGTCCGGAATCGCGATCGAAAATCCGGTTGGAACCAGGGCGCGCTGGCCCGGCTGCAGGATCAGCTCCCGGTCGACGCAGGCGCGTAGATCGAGTCCGGCGCTCCCCGGCGTGGCGGCGGCGGGCGCCGGCAGATCCTCGTTGCCCGGAGATCGGGCGATGGCGATGCGCAGAGGCCGGTCGTCGTGAATGGGCTGACCTCAGAAGTCCAGATCGGTCTGTTCGACGCGTAGCTCCGAGGTCTGCCCCAGAGCCGCCATGACGCACCTGTCGCGATCGAGAAGCTGACGCGCGATCTGCTGGAGGTCCTCCGTGGTGACGCGATCGATGCTTGCCAGGACTTCGTCCATTGACGATTGCCCGCCAAAATACAGCTCCTGCCGGGCCAGGTTCGACATCCGGCTGCTGCTGCTCTCCAGCGACAGCATGAGGTTTCCCTTCAGATTGTCCTTGGCGAGCTGCAGCTCTCCGGCCTCAACCGGATCGGCCTTGATGCGTCGGAATTCCTGCACGATCAGATCGGTGACTTCACGCCCGGAGGACGGCGAGGTTGCGGCGTAGACCATCAGGTTGCCGGTGTCGGCGTAGCTGTTCGCCGAGGAGAACACGGCGTAGGCCAGCCCGCGCTCTTCCCGGATGTTCTGGAACAGGCGCGACGACATCGTGCCGCCCAGCACGGTGTTCATGACGTACAGCGCATAGCGACGATGGTCGTTCATCGTCACCCCGGGGTCTCCGAGGCAGAGGTGCAGCTGGCCGAGCTCCTTCTTCTCACGCATCCGCACAGCGGGCTGGTTGGCCGGGGGAGTCAATTCCTTACCCCGCCGTCCGTCGCTGATCTTCTGGAACGCCTCCCCCATCGCGGCGGCCAGGGGGGCATGTTCCAGGTTGCCCGCAGCAGTGATCAGCAGGTTGCCCGGCTGGTAGGCATCATGGAAGAACCGGGTCAACGCTTCCGGATGAATCCGCGTCACCGACTCGATGGTCCCCTGAATCGGGCGGCCAAGCGGATGCTCCCTGTAGAACGCCTCACTGAACAGGTCGTAGACCAGCTCGTCCGGCGTGTCCTCGACCATCCGGATCTCCTCGAAGATGACCTTGCGCTCCTTCTCGATCTCCTCGGGGATGAATCGGGGGTGGCGGACGATATCGGTCAGCAGATCGACCGCGATGTCGAGATGCTCGTCGAGCACCCTGAAATAGAAGCAGGTGTACTCCTTCGTGGTGAACGCGTCCATGTGCCCGCCGACCGAATCGATGATCAGAGCGATGTCCTGAGAGGAGCGCGACTCCGTCCCCTTGAACAGCAGATGCTCGATGAAATGGCAGATCCCGTTCTGCTCCGCCGATTCGTGCCGGGAACCGCGCCTCATCCACACGCCGAGGGCCACCGAGCGGATATCCGGCATCCGCTCGGTCACGAGGACCAGCCCGTTGGCATAGACGTGGCGCTGCACTTCATCCTTAACCATCTTTTTTTTCAACACGATAGCACCCTGTTGCTCGAGTCTCAGCAGCGCACCGCCCGACTCGGAGAGAACGGCAGTATAGCACCCCGGCCGTCCGGCGCCGGCGGCCCGGGCCGTGGCACTGTCATGATGCTTACCCCGAGGGAACCGGTGTGGCGGGAGAGCAGTGCTCTCCCTCCCAGCGATAGGGGATGC
>CBDUYA010000085.1:0-10595 GCA_965371335.1 uncultured bacterium
GCCGTGGCGGGGTGCGGTGGCGAGATACCTTCTATCCGCTCGCGGCGTTACGGCGGGGAGTCGTCCGGCCCGGCGCGGGCCACAGGTTCCGTGTCGTCGGCAGGGAGTCGGCTGCGGACGGCCGGGAGCCGCCGGTGCCGAACGCGACCCCACGAAATACCCGGACAGGCTAGTTTCCTTTCCTGCGCGCCTCGATCGCCCGCCGGTGCGCCTCGGCGTTCTCCACCCACGGCTTGCGCTCGAAATAGCTCCTGGTCTGCTCGACGATCTTCGGCGACAGCATGATGAGGGCGAGCAGGTTCGGCAGGATCACCAGCCCCAGGAAGACGTCGCCGAGCGTCCAGGCGACCTGCAACGAAACCAGCGCGCCGAGGAAGTGGGCGATGACGAACAGGATCTTGTAGGGAAGGATGGCGCGCGGGCCGAACAGGTAGTTGGCGCAGCGATCGCCATAATAGCTCCATGAAATCGCCGTCGATACGGCGAACAGAAGCACGGCGACGACAACGATCATTTTGCCCCAGTCCCCCGGCAGCCCCTTCGAAAAGGCGAGCATGGTGAGCGGCGCGCCGCTCTCCACCGCCGGGCCGTGCAACGAGGTGATCGTCGTCCCGTCGGCTGCAGTCGCGATCCGCTCGCCCGTCGAGATCGTTCCGGTGAAGGGATCTCTCTGGTCGTGATCGAAGTACAATCTCTCGACCTCGACCTCGTGCCAGGCGAGCCGCAGACCGGCTGGACCACCACCACTCTGGTATCCGTTCTCGACCTGGATCGTCGCGCCGTTGCGGCCCTCCTCCGAACCGCCGCCATCGATCGTGCCGACCCAGGAGATATCGCCGCCGCCGAGTGTCAGCTCGGTCGGCACCGTTTCGTTCCACACGCCGGTCATGATGATCACCAGGCCGGTGATCGTGCAGATGACGATGGTATCGATAAACGGCTCCAGCAGCGCCACTACCCCCTCCGAGACCGGCTCGTCGGTCTTGGCCGCGGCGTGGGCGATCGGCGCCGAGCCCTGTCCCGCCTCGTTGGAGAACAGGCCGCGCCGCACCCCCCACATCATGGTGACGATAAAAGCGCCGGCGCCGGTGCCGGCCACCCCGGCGGTCGGGTTGAACGCCTCCTTCACAATGAGCGCGAAGGTCGGCAGGATGTCGCCGAAGTTGACGATGAGAATGACCAGCGCTCCGAGGACGTAAATAGTCGCCATCAGCGGAGCGAGCACTGCCGTCACGCGCCCGATCCGCCTGATACCTCCCAGGATGACGCTGGCCACCAGGAAGGAGAGCACCAGCCCGGTGATCCACAGCGGAATCCCGAAGTCGGTAAGCATCACATCGGCGACCGTGTTCGCCTGCACGGCATTGCCGGTCAGGAACGAGGTCCCCGCCAGCATCAGGGCGAAGAACACCGCCAGCGGCTTCCAGTGGCGGCCGAGCCCCCGCTCGATGTAGTACATCGGTCCGCCCGACACCGTGCCGCGCAGCTTGTCGGGGTGATCGTCTCCCCCTTCGCTGTGACGGTAGTGCTGCGCCATCGTCACCTCGGCGTACTTGGTCGCCATGCCGAGGAAAGCGGTCACCCACATCCAGAACAGGGCGCCGGGACCGCCCCAGTGGATGGCCATCGCCACCCCGGCGATGTTGCCGATGCCGACGGTCGCCGACAGGGCGGTGGTGAGCGCCTGGAAGTGCGGCACGTCACCCGGCTCGTTCGGGTCGTCGTACCTGCCGGAGGTGACGGCAAAACCGTGGCCCAGACGGCGCAACTGGATGAAGCCGAGCCGCAAGGTAAGGAACACTCCGGTGCCGAGGAGAGCGATGACCACGAACGGGATCGTCTCCTTCCCGACCGGGATGCCGAAGCTCCATATGTAGTACTCCAGCGTGTCGACGATCTGCTGCAGCAGTTCCATCGGTTCCCCTCGGGGGCCGGGCCGGCGGCCCGGCGCGATTGTCCTGCCGGACAAAGGCGGACGATACCATCGAGTCGCCGCTGAGGGCAACGCCGGCCGGCCTCCGGTCTCATTTTGTTACAATGCCACGCCATGCCCGCCTCGACCCTCGTCATCGTCATCGGCGCCTGGTTGCTGCTCGCTGCCCTGACCGCCGTCGCCTGGCTGTTCAACCGCGATCAGGGTGACGAATGAACGCCGATCCATCCATTCTCGCGGGACTTCTTCTTTACCTCGTTGTCATGCTGGGGGTCGGCCTCGCCGCTTACCGCTACATGAACACGCTGGACGATTTCGTCCTCGGCGGGCGCCGGCTCGGCCCCTGGGTCGCCGCCATCTCGGAGCGGGCGTCGGGAGAGTCGGCGTGGTTTCTGCTGGGGCTTCCCGGCGCCGCTTACGGGCTCGGCTTCACCGAATACTGGTCGGCGATCGGCATCGCCTTCGGCATCCTCACCTCCTGGACCTTCATCGCCATCCCGCTGCGCCGCGAGACGGCCCGGCTCGGCGCCCTGACGCTCCCCGACTACTTCGAGCTGCGCTTCAACGATCGCACCCGGCTGCTGCGCATCGTGTCGATGGTCGTCATCCTCGTCTTTTACACCGCCTACGTCGCCGCCCAGCTGCACGGCGCCGGCAAGATCCTCAACGCCACCTTCGGGATCGAGCCGTTCTGGGGGATCGTCGTCGGCGCGGCCGTCGTCGTCTTCTACACGCTGATGGGCGGCTTTCTCGCCGTCGCCTGGACCGATCTCATCCAGGGGCTGCTGATGATGGCGGTGGCGGTCATCCTGCCGGTGGTCGGGCTCATTCGGATCGGCGGCCCCGGGGCGCTGGTGTCGAAGGTGGCGGAGCGCGGCCCCGAATTCCTCACCATGAGCGGCGGCAAGGTGGGGCACGCCTTCCTGTTCGGCGTGGTGGTCGGGGGCCTCGGCTGGGGGCTCGGCTACCTGGGGCAGCCGCACCTGTTGAGCCGCTACATGGCGATTCGCCGTCCCTCCGAGCTGCGCCAGGGGAGCCTGATCGCCATGGGATGGGTGCTGCTCTCCTACTGGGGTGCGCCGCTCATCGGCATCGTCGGCGTGGCGGTGCTCGGCCCGAACCTCGACGACCCCGAGCAGGTCATGCCGTTGCTGGCCAAAGCGCTGGTGCCCGGCTGGATCGCCGGCCTGATGATCGCCGGCGCCACCGCCGCCATGATGTCGTCGGCCGACAGCCAGTTGCTGGTCGCCTCCTCGACCCTGGTGGAGGATATCTGGGTGCGCCTGTTGAAGGTGAAGACGAGCGCCTCGCGGCTGCTGCTATACTCCCGCCTCGCGACCATCCTGATCGCCTTAATCGCCTTCCTGCTGGCGATCGCCGCCCTGAAGGGATCGGCGCTGATCGACGGGATGGTAGCCTACGCTTGGACCGGCCTCGGCGCCTCGTTCGGTCCGCCCCTGATCGCGGCGCTCTGGTGGCGGCGCACCACCTTCGCCGGGGCGCTCGCCGGGATGCTGGGCGGGATGACCGCAGCGGTGGTCTGGAAGAACTCCGCCGCCCTGAACGACCTGCTCGACATCAAGGCGGCCGCCGTCGTGATCAGCGCGCTGCTGGTCGTCCTCATCAGTCTCATCACTAAGGAGGCGCTTCTTGGCAAAGCGACTGACACGCAATCCTCGTGACGCCATCCTGGGCGGCGTGGCGAGCGGCTACGGCGACTACTTCGATATCGATCCGGTCCTGGTGCGGCTCGGCTTCATCCTGCTCTGCTTCCTGAACGGCGTCGGGCTGATCTTCTACGTCGTCTCCTGGGCGATCATGCCGAAGCAGGAGGAAACGGCATCGGCGACGCCGCGCACCGACGGGGCGGCGCCACCTTCCGGCGCCGGGATCGGATCGCAGGCCGGGAAGGTGGTCGAAGAGGTGCGGGAGGCAGGCGAAAAGATCGCCGGCGAGGTGCGCGAAGTGAGCCAGAAGCTCGCCGGCGGGGTGAAGGCGGCCGGCGAGCGGGTGATCGCCGACGTGCGCCGATCGACATCCGACGGCGGCCGCGGCTCGCTGGTCGGGGGGCTCGTCCTGATCATCTTCGGGATGATCTTTCTGGCCGATCGCATCCCCTGGCTGCACTGGCCCCACTGGATCCGTCTCTCCAGCCTCTGGCCGCTGATTCTGATCGGGATCGGGGTCGCCATGATCCTCGGCGCGCGTCGCGGGGGCAGACGGTGAGCGACGGCCGCACCGCCTGGTCGCGCGTCGCCAGAGGCATCTATTTCATCGGCTTCGGAACCTTCCTGTTTCTCAATACGCAGGGGATCGTGCCGTGGTCGTTCTGGCGCCAGGCGCTCGCCTACTGGCCGGTCTGCCTCGTCGCCCTCGGCCTGCGCCTGATTTTCGAACGGAGCCGCGTGCCGGGGCTGGTGATCCTCGGGCCGCTGCTGGTCCTCGGAACGTTGACCTGGGTCGCCCTGCAGAGCCGGCCCGAATGGAACGAGACGTGGGAGGCAATCCGCGCCGAGCGCGCCGGCGAGGTGGATCGCTGGACCTTCGCGACCAGCACGGCGATGGCCACCCTCACCCTCACTGCGCGGGATCTCGACAGCTCGCTCCTCGCCGAGGGGCGCGCGTCGCCGGCCGGCCGGCGGGTCATCCGCGTCACGACGCGCAACGGCGCCGCCCGGGTACGGGTCGGCCGACCGCGCGGCATCTGGAGGATCGGCCTGCTCCCCGGTCAACTGAATCGGGTCGAGATGGAACTGGCTCAGGACCTGCCGCTCCGTCTTGATCTCGATCTGGTGCTCGCCGACGGCCGCATCGATCTGGCCGGAGCGCCGGTATCACGCGTCAGCCTCGACGGCGCGCTCAACGATCTGACCCTCCGTCTCGGCGCACCGGAGTCGAACGTCCGCATCGATCTGAACGGCGCCTTCAATCACATCGTGATCGAGGTGCCACTCGACACGCCGGTCACCACCGGGACCGCCGGGTTCCTGAACGCCGTCGACGGCCGGCCCGGGGCCGGTTCGCGCCAGGGCCCCGGTTATCACTTCGATGTCGACGGCGCCTTCAACCACCTCGTCATCTCGTCCGACTGACCGTCTTGTCCTCCCAGACCGGCCCCAGCCGCGTCATCAGGCCGGCGTACAGGGCGATCCCCTCCCACAGATTGCCGAGGCGGAGGTTCTCGTCGGCCCCGTGCTGGTTGTTGTCATGGTTGACGATCGGCACGCCGATCGCCGGCGTGGCGAGAACCTTCTGGAAGAGAAACAGCGGCACGCTGCCGCCGAGGGTCGGCAATTCAACGATCGGTTCACCGATCGTTTCGCTCAGCACCTGCACGACGGCACGCGACATCGGCCGCCCCAGCGACGTGCGGGCCGGAGGGTAGCCGGGGCCCCACTGCAGCCGGACGATCCGGGCGTGGGCGCGCCGCTCCCCGGAGTCGGGGTCGCCGTGCACGACGTGGTAGCCGCTGTCGCGCAGGTAGCGCTCCACCTGCTCGCGCACCATGGCGGGGGTCTGGTCGGGGACCAGGCGGAAATCGATCGAGGCGCGTGCCTCGGTGGAGATCGCATTGCGGGCCTGCGCGCCGACACCCCCGGCCCTGATGCCGCGCAGGTTCATCGCCGGCCGCATGATCGCCTCTTCCAGCGACCGCCCCTCCCCTTCGGTGCGGGCCATGCCGATCTCCTCCATCAGCGCCGCGCGGCGATCCGGGATCCCTTGCAGCGCGCGCGCCTCCGCCCGGGAAGGGGGGCGCACCGCATCGTAGAACCCGGGGATGGTGACGATCCCCTCCGCATCGCGCATCTTCGCCAGCAGGTGCGTCAGCATCCCGATCGGGTTCGGCGCCCAGTTGCCGTAGTGGCCGCTGTGCAGCAGCCGGCCGGGGCCGTAGAGGGTCATCTCGAGATCGACCACGCCCCGCACCCCGAAGAACACCTGCATGCGGCGGCTCTGGTGGCGCGGGCCGTCGCAGATCAGCCAGAGGTCGCCCGCCAGCCGCGCCTGATGCGTCTCGAGCAGGCGCTCCAGGTTCGGCGAACCGGCCTCTTCCTCCCCTTCCAGGAAGAACTTCAGGTTCAACGACGGACTGAGGCCCCCGGCGCGCAGGGCATCGAGCGCCGCGAGCATGGCGACGATCGGCGCCTTGTCGTCGCTGGCAGAGCGGGCGTAGAGACGCCACTCATCGTTCATCGCGCCGCCGTCATCGGGCCAGGGAATCTCCTTGCCCCCGTCGGCCAGGCTGCGGTCGCGCAGCAGCGGTTTCCACGGATCGCTCGCCCAGCCGGCCGCCTCGACCGGCTGGCCGTCGTAGTGCGCGTAGAACACGATCGTCCGGCTGGCGCCGGGCGCCGGCAACTCGCCGTAGACGACCGGCGGGGCGTCGGGGACGGTGAGCAGCGTCGCTTCGATCCCTCGCCGGCGCATCATCTCCACCAGGAGGTCGGCGTTGCGGCGGATGTCGTCGCGATTAGAGGCGACGTTGGGCACCCCGAGCAGGTCGACCAGCTCGCGCAGGATCGCCGGCCGCTGCGTCTCGAGATGGGTCACGACGGCGGCGCGCACGGCCCCGGCCTCCGGCGCAGGGCGTTCCTCCGGCGCGGCCGCGGCGGCCGACACCGCGGCGATGCAGAGGATGACGGAGTCGACGAGGGACGGGGTTCGGGGCATGCGGCACCTCATTCGAGTGGCGATCGGAGACTCTGCGGGCGGCATCCTAGCACGGGCCCGGCACTCGGTTTGCCCCGGCGGCCTGGCAACCCTATATTCGGCTACCGCGATGGAAACCATCGGGCGCTACCGCACGGAACGGGAGATCGGCCGCGGGGCCATGGGGATCGTCTATCTGGCCCACGATCCGCGCCTGCGGCGCCAGGTGGCGGTCAAGACCATCGCCCTCCCCGAGGGGCTGTCGGAGGACCAGCACCGGGAATACCGCGAGCGCTTCCTGCGCGAGGCGCAGGCGGCCGCCGGCCTGTCCCACGCCGGCATCGTCACGGTCTACGACGCCGACGAGGACCCGAAGAGCGGCGCCCCTTACATCGCCATGGAGTACGTCGCCGGCCGCAGCCTGCAGCAGCGGCTGGAGACCGCCGGCCGCCTCGAGCCGAAGCGGGCGTTCGCCATCATCGATCTCCTGGCGCAGGCCCTTCACCACGCGCACGCCGCCGGGATCGTGCACCGCGACATCAAGCCGGCCAACATCCTGCTGCGCGACAGCGACGGCACTGCAAAAATCGCCGACTTCGGCGTGGCGCGCCTGCCGACCTCGCAGCTCACCCGCACCGGCGCCACCATCGGCTCGCCCGCCTACATGTCCCCCGAGCAGATCCGCGGAGGGCGGCTCGACGGCCGCAGCGATCTGTTCGCCCTCGCCTGCATCCTCTACGAATGCCTGTGTGGCCGGCGGCCGTTCGCCGGCGACGATCTGACCCAGATCACCTACGCCGTCGCCCACACCGACCCCGAGCCGATCACGCGGCGCGTGCCCGGTCTGCCGGCCGGGCTCGACCGCTTTTTCGCTCGGGCGCTCGCCAAGGATCCGGAGCAGCGCTTCGCCGACGGGGCGGCGCTGCGCGACGGGCTGACACAAGCCATCGAGGGGCATCAGCCGGCCGCGGCGCTGAGAACGGTTATCGAGCAACCGGAACCGGCGCCCGGCGCCGGCATCGCGAAGCCCGGACCATCGCTCGGCGCCGCGCAGCCCGGACCGCCGCTCGGCACCGGCGTGGCGCGATCGGCCCCGCCTCCCTGGTCTCCCGACCCGGCGCGTCCCGTTTACCGCCGCCCCGCTGCCGTCGCCTTTCTCTTCCTCTTCATGCTGGCGGGTGGCTGGTGGGCCTGGGGCGCGCGGCGGGTCGATCTGAAGCTCGATGCCAGAAGCAGCATCCCCTCCGGCACCCTCACCCTGACGATCGACGGCGAGGAGGTGTACGAGCGGGCCCTCTCCACCGAGGAGGGGGGGTTCTTCAGCAAGGTGACCGGCCGCACCCAGGAAACGTTCGAGGCCTGGCTCAGCGTCGCCCCCGGCAAGCACAAGATCGTGGCGCAGGTGGTGGAGGACGACGGCACCGAGCACCGCGCGTCGATCGTCATCGACGTCGAGCCGGGCGAGCAGCGCGAACTCGACCTGGTGGCAGGCCGGGCGCTCGGCCGCACGCTGTCGCTCAAGGTCGATTAGTTTTCCGTGTGCTAAGCTCCGCCGCGTGAGATCGCTCTTCCTGGTTCTTTGCGCTGCGGGCCTGGCGGCGATGCCGGCGCTGGCGGCCGGCGCGCCGCGCTTCAACGACTGGTCGGACGGCGCCACGCTGCGCCTCGACTACCATCACAGCGGACGGGCGGATGAAGAGGCGTTCGCCCTCGACACGCTGCGGCGCGAGGGGTCGTGGCCGGGCAACCATACCCGCCTGGTCGATACGCTCAACTTCGGGCCGTACCGGTTCGAGGTGCGCGATCGCGCCTCCAACCGGATCCTTTACGCGCAGGGATTCTCCAGCATCTATTCGGAGTGGGAGACCACCGGCGAAGCCCGCGCCATGCGGCGCTCGTTCCACGAATCGCTCCGCTTCCCCTTCCCGCGCGCCGCGGTTCAGGTGAACCTTCTCAAGCGGGGCGCCGACAACATGTTTCGCGAGGTCGCGACGTTCGCCGTCGATCCCGCCTCGAAGTTCGTGCTGCGCGAGCCGGTCACCGATCAGGGCGAAGTGTGGGCTGTCATGGAGAACGGCCCGCCCGAGGGCAAGGTCGATCTGTTGATCCTGGGCGACGGGTACACCCGCGACGAGCTGCCGAAGTTCCGCGACGAGGCGCGCCGCCTGGTGGCGAAGCTGTTCGAGTCCCCACCGTTTCGCGAGCGCAAGAGCGATTTCAACGTCTGGGCGATCGATAGGGCGTCGATCGACTCGGGGGTGGACCGTCCGAGCGACAGCGTTTACCGGCGCACGGCGATCGGCGTCAGCTACGACATCTTCGGATCGGAGCGCTACGCCCTGACCCTCGACAACCGGGCGCTGCGCGACGTGGCCGCCCAGGCGCCGTACGAGTACATCGAGATCCTGATCAACGGCGAGAAGTACGGCGGAGGAGGGATCTACAACCTGTTCGCCACCACCGTGACGCGCAGCGGCTCGGCGGAGTATGTCTTCGTGCACGAATTCGGCCATCACTTCGCCGCCCTCGCCGACGAGTACTACACCTCGAGCGTGGCGTACGAGACCAGCGCCCCGGTGGTGGAGCCGTGGGAGCCGAACCTCACCGCCCTGCTCGATCCGGCGACGCTGAAGTGGCGCGACCTGATCGATTCCTCGACCCCGATGCCGACCCCCTGGGAGAAGGAAGAGTACGAGAAGGTGCAGGGACGGTTCCAGTCGCGCCGCCGGGACCTGCGCGCCCGCCAGGCGCCCGAGTCGGAGATGGACACCCTGTTCGCCGAGGAGCGCGCCTGGAGCGGGCCGTTTCTGGCCGCACAGGCGCACGCGGGAAAGGTCGGCGCCTTCGAGGGGGCCGGCTACCGCGCCCTCGGCCTCTATCGACCGACCACCGACTGCATGATGTTCACCCGCAACGTCGATTATTTCTGCCCGGTCTGCTCGCGCACCATCGAGAGAGTCATCGATCAGGTGATCGGCAGCCCGGAGCGATAGGACGTCGCGGCATCATCTTCCTGTGTTGTGCCCGCGTGACTCGCCTCTCTAAGGGTTTTCGGAGGATAGAGCGTCCGCAAGGGCCTGGAACTTCAGCCTGGGGATCGGGTAGCTTTCCTCTCGTATACCACACCTTGACCCACCACGTCCAAAAGCGTACCTTTACCCTATGAGCAAAGAGCGCCTACACAACTACACGGTGCTTTTCGAGCCCCAGCCGGAGGGTGGCTATACGGTCAGTTGTCCGGCGTTGCCCGGAGTCGTCACCGAAGGGGATACGCTCGAGGAGGCCCGTTCGATGGCCAAGGATGCCATTCTCGGCTACCTCGAGAGTCTGAAAAAGGACGGCCTACCGTTCCCTGATGATGTCGCCCTATCGGCTGAACCGGTCAAGGAGACGATTACTGTTCCTGAACCGGCATGAGCCGCCTGCCATCTCTCAAACCCAAGCAAGTCATCCGGGTTCTTGAGAGGGCAGGTTTTTTTATCCATCACGTTTCTGGTAGTCACCATATCCTGAGACATCGTGAGAACGTCTCGCTCCGCGTCACCGTTCCCTTTCACCGAAGAGACCTCAAGCCAAAAACACTCCGCAGTATCATCAGGCAAGCAGGGCTTACACCTGAGCAGGTCATCGCGCTGTTATAGAAAAGCGCCCTCGCTCGAGCTTGCGCAGCGCGTCCCTGGTGCCGACGTGTAACTGGTTGTCGAGTTCCTCGACGAAGTAGCCAAGATCCCTGGCCTCGACGATTGCCGCCGCCGTCGACAACGGCGTGCCGTAGACAGAAAACCACACCTCCTGACATGACCACAGACCTTGCTCGTCGAACTCGGCGACCTCATCGAGGGTGTAGTAGCGACCGCAATGCGAGTAGCTCGTGCGGTAGGCCAACTCCTTCAGCTTGCGGAACACGGTGCGCCTGGCGTTGCTCCCCAGCGCCGCCACTCGTTTCCGGGCCGAAACCCGGGCGAACGCCGGCCCGAGGCGTCGAGATTGATGCGATTTCCCGGGCCGCATG
>CBDUYA010000086.1:0-10590 GCA_965371335.1 uncultured bacterium
GTTCAACTGCCGTCGGGTGGCGGTGCGGCGCGCCTGGGAGCTCAAGCCCGAGGTGCGCGAGACGACGTCGATCCCCTCAGCGACGCGCGCCATCTCGTTTTGCACGGCGCGCACCGAGGCGTCGAGTTGCCGCGCCATCGACGTCGCGACCTGCAGCTGCACATCCTGCTGGGAGGTCACGAGTGACTCCCGGCTGATGTCGATCAACTTGTAGGCAACGGCGCCGAGCGGCAGAAGCCCGACGGTGACGAGCACCAGCAGAAAGCTGTAGACAATCTTGCCGCGGAATGTGCGAGGTGTCGCTTCCGGCCTGGTCTCGCTGGTCTTCGATGTCATCGATATGGGTCGGGAAACCCTTCGCCGGTGCCGCGCCCCGGCGCGGGGGCAAGTCTGTGAGCGGCGTGATTATAGGGAACGGCCGTGAAGGGAGTCAACAGCCGCAAGCCCTCCGCGCCGGGCGATCGCTGTCCAGGGGATCAATGATCGCGCGGCACCGCCATCATCCGCTCGAGCGCCCGTCGCGCCCCCTCAGCGTCTTCAGGATCGACCTCGATGGGAAAGACGTTTTCGGTGAGAGCACGTTCCACGGCGGCGAGATCGATCATCTTCATGTAGGGACAGTGAAGTCGGCACCCGATGCAGCCGTCTGCCGGGATGAATTCCCGTCCCGGATACCGCTTCTTCAACTGGTGGATGAGAGCCCACTCGGTGGCGATGATGAAGGTTCGAGCCTCAGGGTGCCGCTCGACCGCTGCGATCATGCCGGTCGTCGAACAGACTTCGTCGGCCATCGCCACCACGTCTTCACGGCACTCGGGATGAGCGATGATGACGGCATCGGGACGATCGTCACGCACCCCCGCGAGATTGATTCCCCGCAGCACGTCGTGGGTCGGGCATGCGCCGTCGTAGACGACAATCTCCTTTTCAGGGACCTGGCGCGCCACCCATCGCCCCAGATTCTGATCGGGGGTGAAGAGAATCCGCCGCTGCGCAAGGCTCCGCACCACCGAAACCGCATTGGCCGAGGTGCAGCAGATGTCCGAAAGAGCTTTCACCTCCGCGCTGCTGTTGATGTAGGTGACCACGGTGTGGTCGGGATACCGCTCCTTCCACTCCATCAGCGATTCCGGCGTGATCGAGTCCGAGAGGGCGCACCCGGCGGCGAGATTGGGCAGCAGAACCGTCTTGCCCGGATTGAGAATGCGGGCCGATTCGGCCATGAAATGAACCCCGCAGAACACCACGACGTCGGCGCCGGTGGCCTGGGCATTGATGGCCAGGCCGAGCGAATCACCGACGAAATCGGCCGCCTCCTGAACTTCGGGAAGCTGATAGTTATGGGCCAGGATCACGGCGTTGCGCCGGCGGCTGAGGTCACGAATGGTCTCGATTCGGCGGGCCGTCGTTTCCGGATCGCGCCCCCTCCATGGGGCTGGAATGTAATCGTCGGTCGCCGGCTGGATACATTCTGAACTCATACTCTCTCCTTGACGACACGTGCTCCCTGGTCCGGGCGAATGGAACGGTTTCCCGCCGGGAAGACCCTCCAGAATTCCTTCTTGATGAGGCTGGTGATGGTGGCGCTCTTGGAGAAGCCGTGATATCCGGCGATGACTTCCAGCATCTCCAGTTCCTGGTTGGTGGCGGTATAGGTTCTGATCTTCCGATTGCTCATGGCACGCCCCGTCATCTCCGCAGAGCGAAGGCAAATAAGATCACAGGTGTATTATATATAATTCATAAATAATACACAAATAGTCGCTACCCCTGATCCTCAGGACAGGCTCAGATGTCTCACCCGGATTCGCCGCGGGGTCGTGAAAATGGCGGCTGGGGGCTGGCGTTCTGCTCAGGTGGGGGGAGTTGGAGGGTACTTGGTCACGCGGCCGAGCTTTGCGGATCGGACTGTTCGTCCCGCACCTCGTCGCCCGGTCCGTCATCCCCCTGGTGTGTCGATGCCGCGCTGTCGGCCGCGTCACCGGCATCCGGGGACGGGTCTCCGGCCGCTGCTTCCTGCGGCGCCTCGGGAACCGCAACTCCGGTGGCACGCAGCACCCGCATGAAGGCATCGACGGCCTCCGGGCAGAATTGACGGCCGCGCATCTTCCGGATTTCCTCCATGGCGTAGGCCAGCGGCAAACCGACCCGGTAAGGCCTGGTCGAGGTCATGGCATCGAAGGCGTCGGCGAGCGATACGACGCGCGCCGCCAGCGGAATATCCGTGCCCTTCAGCCCATCGGGATACCCGGAGCCGTCGTACATCTCGTGGTGATAGCGGATCCCGGCGACGTGCTTCTGGAAGGTCCGCACCGGCACCAGAATCTGCGCCCCGACCACCGGGTGCGACTTCACCACCTCCCGCTCCTCATCCGTGAGATTGGACGGCTTGTTGAGGATGGAGTCAACCATGCCGATCTTGCCGATATCGTGGAGCAGCGCCACCTGTCTGATAACTTCGACGTCCTCCCCTTTCAGCCCCATCGACTTCGCTATCAGTGTCGCGAACCGCGACACTCTCTGGGAGTGACCCGAGGTGTACCGATCTTTCGCTTCCAGCGCCACCGCGAGCGACTCGATAGTCTGAATGTACGAGCGCTCCAGATCAAGACGGGCCTCCTGCAGGTCCGAGAAGGCCGCGGTGAGCTGGTTGTTTCGATCCTTCAGGTCAGCCAGCAACCGGATATTGATCCGGCTCATCTCCCGCTGGCGGAAGAGGGCCGTGATGGTGAACTTGATGTCCTCGGCATCCCAGGGCAGCGGGATGTACTTATCGACCGCCGCGTTGTTGAAGGCGTAGATCGCCTCATCAAGGCTGGGAGTGTCGGACAGGAGGATTTTCCCCACCCCGGAAAACTGGACGTTGATGATCTCGAGCAGCCGGCCACCCGTCATCCCGGGCATTTTCTGAGAGGCGATCACCATCTCGATTGTCCGCTTCTCCTTGCCGAGCGAATGCAACAGGCCGAGCGCCTCCTCTGCGCAGGTGGCGGACACCACTTCGACGTTCGGCGGACAGACTTCCGCAATCCGCTTCGCATGCAGTTTGCGGGTGACCGGGTCATGGTCGATGATCAGTAGTACCGGACGACTCAATGGGGCCTCCAGGATTCCTCAGCCCACGTCGAAACGCTCGCCGTCTCGTCGTGCGGGATCACGGCATGTCGAAAATATAGCCCCCGGCCCACCATCACGCCACCGCGCGTCGTTTCGTTGACGCTCGTTTCATCCGTGGGCTATACTCGACCACCATGTATGCTCTCTACGGAGCCCTTTTGCGTCTCGCATGGGCTGCGGTTCTCCCTTACCAAATCGCAATCGCGCTTCTGGTCGATGGAAGGACCGTGCGGCTGCGCGAGCGCCTCGGCCGCTTTCCCCCTGCGGCCCCGCCCCGGACCGAAGGGATCTGGATCCATGCGGTCTCGGTTGGTGAAGTGCGCCTCGCCCTGTCCCTCGCGGGGCGTCTTCGTGAGCGGCATCCCGGCCGCTCAATCCACCTGACCACGGTCACCGACACCGGGCGGGCGATCGCCGAACAGGCTCTGAGCAGCTCCGAGGTGGCGCGCCCCGACAGCGTCTCCGAACTCCCCTTCGATCTGGTGCCCAGCATGGAGCGTTTTCTGGACCGTCTGCGACCATGGGTCATCCTCATCATCGAGACCGAGATCTGGCCGAACATGCTGCGGGTCGCCGGACGCCGCCGCATCCCGGTGATCCTCGTGAACGGCCGTATCTCCCCCCGGGCCTTTCCGCGCTATCGCGCCGTTCGCCGTTTTCTCGCCCACCCGTTGCGACAGTTCCGGCTGTTCGCCATGCAGTCCGATGCCGACGCGGAACGAATCCGGGCGCTGGGCGCGCCCGACCATCGTATCCGGGTGACCGGTAACCTCAAGTTCGATCTCGGGACGATCGAGACCGACGGCCACCAGGTGCGACAGCGCCTTCGGTTCGCAGACGATGACCTGGTGTTCGTCGCCGGCAGCACCGCTCCGGGCGAGGAAGGTCCCGTTTTACATGCCTTCGCGGCGTTGCGGCGCAGCATCCCCCTCGCGCGCCTGGTGCTCGCGCCCCGCCATCCGCGCGACGTCGACCGTGCCGGAGAGGCGTTGCGCGATGCCCGATGGCGCACCGTCCTGTGGAGCGCTCTTCCCGACCTGCCGTCTGCCGTGGAGCCGTATGACGCCCTGCTGGTCGATGTCGTCGGCGTGCTTCCAATGCTCTATGCCGCCTGCGATCTGGCGTTCGTGGGAGGGAGCCTGGTCCCGCGTGGAGGACACAACGTGATGGAGCCGGCCGCCCTTGGAAAACCGATTCTATTCGGTCCCCACATGGAAAACTTCAGCTCTGCGGCCCGCGCTCTCGCCGAGGCGGGCGCCGGCTTCGTCGCCCGCGACGCGGAGGAGCTCGCCACGCTCGTCCTCAGGTTGGCGGGGGACCCTGCCGCCCGCCGCGTCGCTTCCGCCATCGCCCGGCGCGTGATCGAAACGAACCGCGGCGCCATGGATCGCACGCTGGCTCTGATCGAGGAGGCCCAGGAGTCGGTTCTCTCCGAGGCCGGGCTCCCTCTGGCCCGATCCTCATGCTGACCGCCGACACTCCGCCCTCGCGTCGGGCAAGCGCTCTCCTTTATGCCCCGGGGATGGCGTATCGGGCCGTCGTGCGCCTGCGCAATGCGCTTTACGACGCCGGCTACCTGAAAACTCGCCATCTCCCCTGCCCCGTGGTCAGCATCGGCAATCTCACCGTTGGAGGCACCGGGAAGACCCCGGTCACCTCCTACCTGGCCGGCATGCTGAGCGATTCGGGATATCGGGTCGCCGTGCTCAGCCGCGGTTATCGTCGCCGCAGCGGAAATCGCCCCCTGCTGGTGGCCGACGGCCACGCACTCCTGGCGGATGTCGATGAATCGGGTGATGAGCCCTACCTCATCGCGCGCCTCAATCCCGCGGTGGCGGTGGCCGTCGGCGCCAACCGGGTCCGGGCATCCCGACTCGTCTGCGCTGTCTCGTCCCCGGAAGTCATCCTCCTCGACGATGCCTTTCAGCACCGCCCGGTGCACAGGGATATCAACCTTCTTCTCGTCGACGGTCGCGATCCGTGGGGCAACGGAAGATTGCTTCCGCTCGGCCCGCTGCGCGAACCGCCATCGGGAGTGTCCCGCGCCGACGCCTTGATCGTGACCCGGAGTCAAGGCGAATGCCCGGACGCTCTGCAGGCCGTTCTGGCTCGGCACAACCGTCATGCCGCCCTCCTTCACCTGCGCATACAGCCGGACGGGTACGTGCGCGCCGACGGGGAGGAAGTCGGGCCGGCCGCACTGAAAGGTTTTTCGGTGTTCGCCTTTTCCGGTATTGCACGCCCGCAACGATTCGAGGAGGATCTTCTCTCGCTTGGTGTTCATCTGGTTGGAGCCCGGCATTTTCCTGATCACCACCGGTATTGTCGCCGCGACCTCACGATCATTGCGCGCGAGGCGCGTGACAGGGGAGCGGAAGCACTGGTGACCACCGAGAAGGATCTGACCCGGGTGACCGACGTCGCGCACGGCGGCCTTCCCTATTACGCCCTGCGTTTGCGGATCGACCCGCTCGGTGGATCGGCCCTTTCGGCGTTCGTGCTGGAACAACTGCGCGCCCTCACCGCCCGTCGGCGCCGTGGAGACATCCGATGACCGCGCCACGCTGGCGCATGCGCCATCTCCCAGGCTATCTGCTGGGGCGCACGATATTATTCATTCTCAGGCTCCTTCCCCGCCGCGTCGGCTGTGCAGGGGGGCGGTTGCTGGGCCGGGTCTTCTTTCGCCTTTCCGGCCGTCACCGGCGCCTCGCGCTGCAGAATCTGCAAAGATCTCTGGGCCCTGAATTCACCCCGGACGCCCTGCGGCGCATCGCTCAAGCCACCTTTGCTCACATGGGGCAACTCTGCACCGATTCCGCCTATTTCTCCCGCGTTCTGCGCATGCCAACCGACAGGATCGCCGTCTACGAGGGCGTGGAACACCTGCGCGACGCGGCCGCCGACGGCCGGGGTGTGCTGGTCTTCTCCGGCCACTTCGGCCACTGGGAACTGACCGCCCTGCTCCAGCACAGGCTTGGCTATCCGATGGCGATGGTGGCGAGTCGGCTTAAGAACCCCCTTTTCAATCGTCTGCTCGTCGAGCTTCGGGAGCAGGGCGGCAACCGCGTGATTCCCAAACGGAGCGCCGCCCGCGCCGTGCTGCGCACCCTGCGCGACGGCCAGGCTGTCGCCATCCTTATCGATCAGAATGTTCGGGGCGAGGCCGGTATTTTCGTCGACTTCTTCGGAGTCCCTGCGTCCACTACGCCCGCGCTCGCCACGCTGTCACTGAAGAGTGGAGCCCCGATCGTGCCGGTCTTTTCCTACCCGATGCCGGATGGTCGCCTGCTCATCCGGTACCGGGAGCCGCTTCGCCCCGCCCGCAGAGGAGCGCTGTCAGACGACATACACGCTCTCACCTCCGCCTGCACGCAGTTGCTGGAGGAGGAGATCCGCCGTCGGCCGCAACTCTGGCTGTGGATGCATAACCGCTGGCGTACCAGGCCCCCCTCGGAAAGAGTGGCTGCTGGCGGCGCGCCCGCTTCCGTACCCGAGTAGGGGCGAAGCGCATCGCCGGCCGCGAAGGAGGTTCACGCACCATGCGCCGCAGGGCCGTTTTCATTGACCGTGACGGAACCCTCTGCGAGGAGGTGGGGTACATCAACCACGTCTCTCGCTGCCGTCTCATGCCGAACAGCCTCGAGGCGGTGCGGCAGGCAAATCGCGCCGGCTTCCTGGTGATTGTGGCGACCAACCAGGCCGGCGTCGCCCGGGGGTACTTTGAGGAGCCGCTCATCGGCGCGGTGCACGATCGGATCCGCTCCTGGATCGAGGAGGGGGGCGCCCGTATCGACGCCTTCTACTACTGCCCGCACCACCCCCGCGAGGGTCAGCCGCCCTACCGGAAGGATTGCGACTGCCGGAAGCCGCGACCCGGAATGCTCCTTCGTGCCGCGCGGGAACACGATATCGATCTACAACGCTCCTGCATGATTGGTGATAGCCTTGCGGATCTCGGCGCCGCCGCCGGTGCGGGCGCTGTGCCGATCCATGTTCTGACCGGCTACGGCCGCGGTCTGGCGGAACACCACGCCGATCGGTTCACCATCCGGCCGCGGCACACGGCGCCAGACCTTCTTGGCGCGGTCCGCTGGATGCTGGCTCAGGAATTCCCCCCATCGTCGTCTCCTCGGAAGGAGAAGTCATCATGACTAAGGCCGGCACACCCTCTCGGGAGCGCCTCGTCGAGGTGATCGATCGATTCGACGGCACCCGGGTTCTGGCCATCGCCGATCTGGTTCTTGATGCGTTCGAGTATGGAGCGATCGACCGCATTTCCCGTGAGGCACCGGTCCTCATCCTGAACCACGTACGCACCGACCATCTCCCCGGCGGCGGCGCGAACGCGGCGTGCAATCTCCGTGCCCTCGACGCTCAACCGTTCGTCGTCGGCCGCGTCGGAGAAGATCGTGAGGGTGAGGTTCTTCTCGATCTTTTGCGTCAGCGAGGGATCGAAACGGAAGGAATCTGGCGCGAGCCTGCGTACAGAACACCTGTGAAGCGACGGATTCTCGGCGGAAGTGCCCAATCGGTCAAGCAGCAGATCGTGCGGATCGACGCGGGTGGCGGCCCGCCGGTCGACGCGTCGCAAGCACCCTTCCTGGCGACCCTGCAGCGCCTGATCGAGCGAACGGACGGTGTCCTCGTTTCCGACTATTCCCTCGGCCTGCTTCATTCATCGACCATCGGGCCGCTGCTGGATATGGCCACCGAACGATCGCGTCCGCTGTTCGTCGATTCACGAGCACAGATGCTAGCCTTTCGCGGCTTGACCGGCGCGACACCCAACCTGCAGGAGGCGGAGACGGCCGCCGGAAAGGCAATCGGGGATGACACGGTCGCCCTGACCCGGGCCGGGCATTTGCTGCGTGAATCCCTGGAGGCCCAGGCGGTCCTTCTGACGCGTGGCAGCCGGGGTATGTCGCTGTTCTGCGCTGATGGCACCTCCGCTCACCTGCCGGTGTTCGGAACCGACGAGGTCGCCGATGTCACGGGAGCGGGTGATACCGTGATCAGCGTCTTCAGCCTGGCGGTCCTGTCGGGCGCCTCCTACCTCGAGGCGGCTCTTCTTTCCAATTACGCAGGGGGGATCGTCGTCATGAAGCGTGGCACGGCCTGCCTCAGCCGTGATGAACTGCGCGAGGCGGTGCGGACCGACCCCGATCTCGAGCGGCGCGTGACCTCCTCGTGAACCGTGGCGCATCCTTCATTCCCCGGATCGAATCCCTCCCGGTTGTGGCGGGACGTATCGCCGCCCTGCGCCGCAGACGGCCAGGCGTGCGGATCGTTCTGGCGAATGGAATCTTCGATCTCCTGCATGTCGGGCACCTGCGGTATCTGGACGCGGCCCGTCGCCTGGGCAGCTTTCTCGTCGTAGCGGTCAACGATGATCGCTCCGCCCGCCGTCTGCGCGGTCCCGGCCGCCCGGTCACAACCGGCCGCGATCGCGCCTTCTTGATTGCTGCCATTCGTGGGGTTGACGCCGTCCTGCTGTTCGGCACGGATACCGCCACTCCCGTGCTGCGCCGTCTCAGGCCGGACATTCATTGCAAGGGGACGGACTACACACCCGCCACGGTTCCCGAGCGGGACGTCGTGCACTGCTACGGGGGGAGGGTCAGAATTGCAGGGGATGTGAAGAGGCACGCCAGCAGCAGCCTCCTCAGGAAAATCGGGCGTGGCCACTCCGTGAAGAGGTCCATTCGCTGAACGGTGTGTCAGCTCTTCTTCGATTCCGCTTTCTCGCCAGAATCGCTCTCCGCGGACGCTCCTTCGCCTGCTGCCGCCTCCGCCTCCCGCGCGGCCGCTTCTTCCTCGCGCGCCTTGGCTGCGGTTTCCTTGCGACCCTGACGCTCCTTGCGCTCTCCCTTCCGTTTGGCGAATACCGGCTCCGAACCGATCAGCTCGATGATGGCCAGATCGGCACCATCTCCCTGCCTTGTTCCGAGGCGCAGGATGCGAGTGTAGCCTCCGGGACGTGATGCGAACCGGGGCGCCAGCTTCCCGAACAGCTTCTTGACGACCTCCTTGTCCTGGACGTCACGCAGAACGAGCCGGCGCGCATGCAGGTCATCGCGCCGCGCCAGAGTGATCAGCTTCTCCGCGAACGGCCGCAGTTCCTTGGCTTTCGGGACGGTCGTGCGAATTCTTTCGTGGCGGAACAGCGAAGTGGCCAGACTGCGAAGCAGGGCCCGACGGTGAGATGAAGTCCGGCCGAGTTTTCGATAGCCAATATTGTGACGCATGACGCCCTTACTCCTCCGTCGGCTGCAGGATGTGGTCGACCCGCATTCCCAGCGACAGCCCCATCTCGCCGAGAAGCTCCTTGATCTCGTTGAGCGACTTGCGGCCGAAGTTCTTGGTCTTCAGCATCTCGATTTCGCTCTTCTGGACAAGGTCGGCGATCGATTTGATATCGGCATTCTTGAGGCAGTTGTACGAACGGACCGACAACTCGAGCTCCTCGATCGAACGGGATAGATTTTCGCGCAGCCGATCGCGCTCACGATCGATCTCGCCATCTTCCATTTCGGGGGTCTCTTCGAAATTTACGAAAATGGAGAGATGATCCCGCATCAGCTTGCTGCCCAGTCCGACCGCGCTCTGCGGAGAGACGGCGCCATTGGTCCAGATCTCAATCGTCAGCTTGTCGTAGTCGGTGGTCTGCCCCAGGCGGGCGTCATCGACGCTGTAGTTCACCTTCCTGACGGGGGAATGCAGCGAGTCGATCGGAATGTAACCCAGCGACAGATCGTGATCAAAATTCTGATCGGCCGACACGTAGCCACGTCCTGGCTTGACACGCATCTCCATGGTGAGCTGCGCTTCCTCGGAGAGGGTCGCGATATGCACCTCGGAATCGAGGAACTCGACGTTCGGGTTGGTTTCGATATGTCCCGACTTCAGTTCCATCGGCCCCTCGGCCCGCAGATAAATCGTCTCGGGATGATCGACATTCAGCTTGATCGGGATCTGTTTCAAATTGAGAATGAGGTCGATTGTATCCTCGACGACGCCGGGAATCGACGAGAACTCGTGAAGCACACCCTCGATCTTGACGGCGGTGATTGCTGCTCCTTCGATCGAGGAAAGCAGGACCCGCCTTAGGGCGTTCCCGGTCGTTGTCCCGAATCCGCGCTCAAAAGGCTGGGCCCAGAATTTCCCGTACGTCGCGGTGAGCGACTCAAGGTCGCACTCGAGCCTCTTCGGTCGCTGAAATCCTTTCCACAACATCGAATAGTCCTCCTTGAGGATCTCCGTTCCGGACGGCGATCCATGCAGAATTTACTTGCTGTACAGCTCGACGATCAACTGCTCCTGAATCGGGAGTGTGATCTCGTCTCGGCGCGGCAGATTGGCAATCGATCCCTTTAGCGCATCGAGATCCGGCGAGAGCCAGGCCGGCACACCACGGGCCCTGGCCGACTGAACCGCGCCCTGCACGTTGAGGTTCTTGGTGATCCTCTCCTTGAG
>CBDUYA010000087.1:0-10590 GCA_965371335.1 uncultured bacterium
CGATCGGGAAGACGAAGGGGCCGATCCTGATCGTCTCCGTAATGCTGCAGGACGCCTGGCCGCAGGAATACCGCGTCGTCCAGGTGGACGAACCGGCGATATCCCCAGGCGGCAAGGGGACGACGACCGTCTTCGAGGAGATCCTGGTCCTCCGGTTCAAACGCGTCATCGCCCCACCCTGATCCGGGGCCGGCCCCCTGTGATCGACTCGACACCGCCTGTCGGGCGAGATCTCTTCCTCGCCGATCTCGTCGTTATCTTCCTGACCGGAGCGGCCGGGCTCGCCTACCAGGTCGCCTGGCAGCGCTACCTCGCCCGCCTGCTCGGCGGTGATGCCCTGGCGACGGCTGTGATCCTGGGCGTTTTCCTCGGCGGTCTGTCACTCGGATACATTCTCTGCGGCCGCCTGACGCGGGGTGTGCGCAATCTCCTGGGGGCCTACGCTCTCCTGGAGGGCTTCATCGGGCTGTGGGCGCTCGCCTTCCCGTGGCTGTTCAGCGGCATCGATGGGGCCACTTCGACCTGGGGCTTCTCGGCGCCGTGGGGAGTCGTGTGGCAGGGGACCTTGTGCGCCGTGCTCTTGATCGTCCCCCCGACGCTCTGCATGGGGGGGACGGTGCCGATCCTGACCCGCGCCCTCTCCCGGACGCTGGAGGGATCGACAGCCGTCCACGCGCGCGTTTACGCCACCAACACGGCAGGGGCGTTTCTCGGTGCGCTGGCGGCCGGATTCCTGCTGGTCCCCGGCCTCGGCCTGCCGGGGACGGTCCGCCTGGCGGCACTGTTGAATCTCGCGGCGGCATTCTATTTTCTCTGGCGGGCGCGCCGCGCCGCAGGTCCCCACACTGCGCCGGGGCACGACGATCGGGAGACCGTGCCGAGTGACGCCGATCGGGAGGACGGCTCGCCGGTACAAAGGCAGCAGGGCGCCGCCGCCGAATTCGCGACCGCCCCCGGACCAGGCCGCCGCGCCGTTCTGGCGATCGCCTTCCTCAGCGGCATCTACGTCATGACCCTGGAGTCGTTGTTTGTACGGGTTACCAACCTGTCGCTCGGATCGAGCTCCTACAGCTTCACGCTCATTGTCGCCGCTTTCATCCTGTGCATCGCTGCCGGCGCCTGGTGGGTTGGTCGACGGCGGTTGTTGCCTCCGTGGTCGTTGCTGGCGACCCAGTCCGGCATCGGAATCATACTGCTGGTCTTGTTCGCGACGCTCGACGCATGGCCGTACGGTGCGCACCTTCTCCGCATCGCCTTTCAGGACAACCTGCTCGGATTCACGCTCTATCACTTCGGTGCTCTCGGCCTGCTCTGTCTGCTGTTTATCCTGCCGGTTGGCTTGATGGGCGCGACACTGCCGCTCGCATTCCATATCTGCCGGCGCAACGTGCAGGAGGTTGGCTCGGTTGCGGGATCGATCTTCGGTCTCAACGCCGCGGGAAACCTCGTGGGTGGCATTGTTGGAGGTTTCGTCGCCTACCGCTGGCTCGGAATCGAAGGGGTGTTCCTTGGCGCGCTTCTTCTGGTTGGCCTGTCGGTGATGCTCGCTGCCGGCGGCTCGAGGCGAGCCGGGCGGCTCGCGTCGGTCGCAGTGGCGATATCCCTCGTCCTGGTCTCGATCCCGATCGCTGCGTCGTACCGGCCACAGCGCTTTGCTGCGGGAATCTTTCGCCTGCGCAGCGCCCAACTGTATTCGTTCGACGGGCCTGAAGCATTCTTCGCGCAGGCTCACGCCCGCAGCGAGACGATCGCCTACAAGGACGCCCCCGAGGGGACCTTTGCCGTCCTGGAGACGGATAACTCTCGAGCAGAAGTCCGCCTCCCCGGTTTCCTGCGCGACAGGCTGAAGGCGGCGGCGACCGAGGAGGTGGATCCACCGGTCGATGCGGGTCGATCGCGGGGCATCGTCGTCAACGGTAAGCCGGACTCCGACACCTCGGCCGATCGGGAGACATTGAAGCTGTGCGCCCATCTGCCGGCGCTGCTCGGCCGGTCGCGTGCCCGGGTGTTCGTCGTGGGGCTCGGAACGGGAGTGACTGCCGGCGAGTTCGGTCTCTATCCCGACGTTGAATCGATCGATGTCGCGGAGATCTCGGCAACGGTCGCCGGCTTTCTTCCGTACTTTGATGAGTTCACGCATGGCGTGCGCCGCGACCCGCGGCTCGTCGTTCATATTGGAGACGCCTTCCGGATCCTGCGGCGCAGCGGCGAGCGGTGGGACATCATCGTCTCGGAGCCGAGCAACCCGTGGGTGACCGGCGTCGATCAGCTCTACAGCCGGGAGTTCTACCGCCTGGTCAAGGACCATCTCTCAGACGGCGGGGTCTTTTTGCAGTGGTTGCAGCGCTACGAGACCTCCGCCGAGATCAGCGCCATCGCCATCAACACGCTGCGCTCCGAGTTTCCCCATGTGAAGGTGTTTCGCGGGAGCGGTGGCGACGATCTCTATCTTGCTTCGCGCCAGCCGATCGGCGACGCGGACTTCGACCGTGCCGACACCGAATTGCGGCAGAATGCCGCACTGCGCGAATCGCTGCAATCGATCGGGATCGCCGGCGGCGAGGATCTGCTCGCCCGGGAGCAGAAAAACGCCCTCGCTGCCGCCGCCGACCTGGCGCATCTCGGCTTCGAGACCCTCGACCATCCGCGCATTCACTACCTGTCAGGGTACGCTTTTTTCACCGCCGAGGCGGTGAGGCGCGGACGGGTCGTCTTCAGCTTCTGACGGCGGTCGGCCGCGGTGGCCGTCCCATCCAACTGCCGATTCCGGTACCATAGGGCCGGAGTCCCTCTCAGGAGAGTCCCGTTGGCGACCGGAAACAGGGAAGACGAAGACACCGGCGAGGTCCCGATCTACCGGGATGAGCCGGCCCCTGAGCCGACGCGTCCCCCGGCGCCGGTGGTGACCGTCGATGCGTCCGGACTGTCGCACCGGGGGAAGGTGCGGCCTAACAACGAGGACCACTACCTCGTGTCGCGGGTCGGGCGGATGATGGAGACCCTGGTGACCAACCTGCCGGAGGGGGAGGTTCCGGCCCGCGTCGACCAGACCGGCTACGTCATGATGGTCGCCGACGGTATGGGGGGGGCGCCGGCCGGGGAGGTCGCCAGCCGCATGGCGATTAGCACCCTGGTCCGCATTGTCCTCGATGTCCCCGACTGGATCTTGCGGCCCGACGATGCCTCGGCCGAAGAGGTCCTGAGCCGCGCCGCGGAGTACTACCGCAAGGTCGATGCGAAGCTCACCCAGCGGGGCGCAGCCGATCCGAGCCTCACCGGCATGGGGACGACGATGACGGTCGCCTACAGCGCCGGCCGGCACCTGTTCATCGCGCACGTGGGGGACTCGCGCGCCTACCTCTACCGTGGCGGCTCGCTGCGGCAGTTGACCCGCGATCACAACAGCGCCCAGCTCCTGGCCGATGCCGGCATCATCACCCGCGAGGGGAAGTTCACCCACCGTCTGCGCCACGTGCTCACCAACGTCCTCGGCGCCACCCGGGCGGCGGCCTCGGTCGAAGTCCATCGTCTGCGGCTGGAGGACGGCGATCGCCTCCTGCTCTGCACCGACGGACTGACCGAGATGGTCGTCGACGCGGCGATCGCAGCACTCCTCGAGCGCACGGTGCAGTCCGAACAGGCGTGTCGATCGCTGGTCGATCTCGCCCTCGAGAAGGGGGGGCGCGACAACGTCACCGTGATCATGGCGCGCTACGGGCTGGCCGTGGCCGGCTCTTGAAGTTTCTCTACCTCAATCCATTTCACGGCGGCTCGCACCGCGACTTCGCCAACGGCTGGACGGCGCATTCGCGGCACGACATCGACCTGGTGACCCTGCCGCCCCGCTTCTGGAAGTGGCGCATGCGGGGCGCGGCGCTGCACTTCGCGCGCCGGGTGACCGATCCCGGGAAGTACGACGGGCTGATCACGACCGATCTGATGAGCCTGTCGGACCTTGTGGCCCTGTGGGGATCGTCGTGTTCGCCGGCCCTCGTCTACTTCCACGAGAATCAGCTTTCCTACCCGTTGCCTCCCGGCGAGAGCATCGATTATCAGTTCGGCTTCACCGACATCACCACGGCGCTGGCGGCACGGCGGGTCCTGTTCAACTCGCGCACCCACCGGGACGCCTTCTTCGCGCACCTGCCCGGGTTTCTCCGGATGATGCCGGAGTACCGTCCCACGTGGGTGATCGAGGCAATCCGTGATCGTTCGGGCGTCCTTCATCCCGGCTGCGACTTCGCGTCCGGCCCTCCGGATCTCGGGCCGCCGGATGGCGAGCGGCCGCCGCTCATCATCTGGAACCATCGCTGGGAGTTCGACAAGCGGCCGCAGGACTTCTTCGCCGCGCTCGACGCCGTCGATCGCAAGGGCGCGCCTTTCCGTCTCGCCCTGCTGGGGGAGAACTTCCAGGTGGTGCCGAAGGAGTTCATCGCGGCGCGGGAGCGCTACGGCGAGCGCGTCGAGCAATACGGTTACGTCGAGTCACGCCGCGAGTATCTCGACTGGCTGCGGCGCGGCGCCCTCGTCATCAGCACCGCCGGGCAGGAGAACTTCGGCCTGTCGGTGGTCGAGGCGATCCGCTGCGGCTGCCGCCCGCTGCTGCCGCGGCGCCTCTCCTATCCCGAGCTGCTGCCGGAGGAGTTTCACGCCGACTGTCTCTACAATGATCGCGACGATCTGGCCCGGCGGCTGCACACCCTGCTGTCGCGGCCCGCATCGATCGTCGAGCGGCGCGAAGCGCTCGCCGCGGCGATGGGCCGGCACGCCTGGGACAACGTGATCGACAGCTTCGACGCCGAGCTCGACCGCCTGGCGGCGTCGCCGCAGAACCAGACCGGGGAGCAGCGGTCGCCGCCGGGGCCTCAGACCGGCGGCCGGTTGTCGTCGCCGTAACCGGTCAGCTCGACGTAGCCCCGCCCCAGCGTGCCGCCGTCCCGTCCGCGCACTTCGACCGCCCCTTCGTAGTAGTAAGGCGCCCCCGGGACCCGCCCGCGATTCTCCTGGTCGAAGAGCAGCGGTATGATCTCCAGATCGAGCTGTTCTCCCGGAACCTCGACGATCCATCGGGCCGGGTAGACCGCCCCGGTCTTCTCGCTCTTCCAGGTCGCGACGGCGCGTACGGACCATTCCTGCTCGCCGAGGTGAGCGACCCGGCCGGTCCCATCGACCAGGTTGGCGATGCGGTAGTCGAGGGTGCCGTCATCGCGGCGCATGAGGAAGAGCATCAGGTCGCGGCCATCCTTGAGCTGCAGACTGAACCAGTCCCAACCGACCTGTTGCGGGAGGAGTTGGTTGGAGGAGAACTCGTGATCCATCCAACTGGTTCCTTCGACCCCGCACTCGACCTGCGCGAAGCGCAGGCGGCCGGCCGTATAGAGCCGGGTGTAGCTGTAGTAGTGGCTCGCCGCCCCCGGTTGGTGTCCCTTGCGGCTCCAGCCGTTCGGTCCCTGGAAGACGCGCGGCTTGAGGGGGGTCGTCGACAGCCGCATTCTCAGCCCCCGCGCGTCGTCCCTCATCTCGAGGTCGAACGCGTCGCCGTTGTGGCGCAGCGTCCAGAGCGTGCCGGTGCCGGGGGGCGGGCGGACCCAGGCGACCAGCGGATCGGGATAGCGGCCGAACTCGCCCAGTCGAAGCGCCTCGCGAAAGAGAAGATCGGTGAAGCGGTGCTCGCCGGCGCTCAGATCGGTGATCGCGGCGTGCCCCATGATGAGCGTGTCGGTCGACCAGTCCGAATCGAGACGGGGAGGCTCGTTCAGCAGGCCGATGCGGAACAGGGTGAACTGGTATCCGAAGCGTTGCCCCGGTTCATCTATGCACGCCAGGTGTCCGGTGAAGTACCACCACTCGGTGCGAAAGTCGCGATGCGCCCAGTGGTCGGCAGGGAACGACCACGCGCGATCCGGAAGGGCGTCGGCCCAGCCGCCGGCCGGCGCGTCCACCTGGCGAGGCTGTTCGCCGCCGCCGGCACCGCCCGCACCGCCCGCGCCGCCCGCGCCAAGCGCGCCGACCACGCCGAGCGTACCGAGCGCGACCATGGCGATCACCACCGTCCGCTCAGAGATCGTCACGGCTCAGCTCCGTGGCCGGCGTGCGGCTGGCGCGCAAGGCGGGGTAGACGCTGGCCAGCGCGGCCGTCCCGAGGATCATCAGGATCTGGCGGACGAGGGCGCCCCACGGCCAGTGCACGGCGATCGTCCAGCCGAAGTAGGCCCGGTTGATGAGGAAGATCAGGATCATCGCCAGCGCGACGCCGCCAATGGCGCCGAGGCCGAGGCCGAGCAGCGCCATTCCCAGCCCCTTGCCGAGAAAGACCCGGAAGATCTGTGAGCGCCGGGCTCCGAGAGCGCGGTAGAGGGCGATCTCGGAGATCCGTTCGCGCGCCAGGACCAGCAGGGTGAGGGTGACGCCGCTGGCGGCGATCAAGAGACTCATCGCCTGCAGCAGGCGGGTCACGGCGAACGTCTGGTCGAAGATCGCCATCACCCGCTGGCGCAGGCCCCGATTGCTGCGCATGACCAGCGGCAGGTCGGCGAACCGTTCCCGCAACCGCCTGACGGTCGCGTCGACATCGCGCCCCTTCTCGAGATAGAGGGCCACGTTGTTGATCGACCCCGGGCCGAACCACGCCTCCATGGTGCGCAGATCCATCGTCACCGAGCCGAATTCGGAGGCGTAGTCGTAATAGATCCCGGCGATGAGGAAATCGATGATGCCGTGCGCCGTGTGGATCGACACGCGATCGCCGGCCTCCAGGTTCCCCTTGATCGAGAGCGGCTCGCCGATCAGGACGGCGTCTTCCAGGCGCAGGCGCCGTACGGCGGCCTCCGCATCGCCGTCGACCAGGGCGAAACGGTGCTCCGGCAGCGGCAGATCGGCATCGATGCCGGCCACCGGGATGCGCCGCTCTTCCACTGTCGTCATCACCTGGCGCAGCCGATCGACCGCCAGCACGCCGGGGTGGCCCGCCAGCGCCGCCACCAGATCGTCGTTCAGGGTGGCCGCGCTGCGGCCGCGGTGCCACGACTCGCTGGTGATGTAGATGTCGGCCCGCACCGTGTTGTCGATCCAGATCGACACCGTGCGGCGGAAGCTGCCGATCATAAGGGTGATGCCGATCAGCATGCTGACCGCAACCGCGAGGGCGGCGATGGCGAACGAGGTGGTCTGCAACTGCAGGCCGAGGCTGCGGACGGCGTAGGCGAGACCGAATCCACCCGGCCGAACGCGGCCGCAGAGCAGCTTCAGGAGCAGCGGTGTGAACAAGGGGAGAGCGAGAAGGACGGCGACTCCCACGACGAAGCCGGCTGGCCTCCAGCGCGATCCCGCCGCATCGAACCAGAACCAGGAGCCCCACAGCACCAGCGCCCCGGCGAGGGCCAGCGGCAGGGCGAGATTGCGGATCCGTTCGTGCAACGTGAACGGCGCCAGCAGATCGCGCGGCTCCCGGCGGCTCAGATCGAGCGTCGGGAGGAGCGCCCCGAACAGCGCTCCGCCGATGCCGATGCCCCCCGCCAGCAGATAAAGCCAGGGAGGCATCTCCAGGGTCTCGATCGCCTCGAGCAGGTAGAGGTTCGACAGCGTGGCGCTCACCGTGTCGAGGTTCGACCGTGCTGCCAGCCAGCCGAGCGGCAGCCCGAGGCCGACGCCGAGGGTGCCGATCAGCAGGACCTCTCCCAGCACGAGGGTGGCGATCTGGCTGCGAGTAGCTCCGAGAGAGCGCAGCAGGCCGAACTCGGTTCGCCGGCGCACCAGCGATGCCTGCGTGCTGCTGTAAACGAGAAAAGCGCCGACGAACAGGCTGATCAGGCTGAGCGCGGTCAGGTTCAGGCGGAAGGCGCCGAGCAGTCCGGCCGCCCCCTGTTCACGCTGTTCGGGGGTGACCACCGCGACCTCGTCGCCGAGGCGCTGTTGCAGATCGGCGAGCAGCCGTTGCAGGTCGACGTTCTCCTCCGCCTGGACGTCGATCTGCCGGATCGAACCACGCGTCCCGAAGAGGTGCTGCATGCGGGCGATGTCCATGACGGCAAGACGCCGGCTGGCGAGCGGCGCGATTCTCTGGAAGTCGACGAGGGCGCCGACGGTGAGCCGGACGCGCCGCGCGCCGCTGGTCACCTCGAACGAGTCTCCGGTATCGACTCCCAGGTCGGCGGCCAGGGAGGGGGAGAGCGCGATCCAGCCCGGTGTGCCGATCGCCGTCCCGAGATCGGCCGGCCCGGCCTGCCAGGGGAGGCGGGTCGGGGCGAAGAGATCGACGCCGACGATGTCGAGCGCGATGTCCGGGGATCCGGCGAGCACCACGCCGGCCCTGTCGATCGGCCAGGCCGCGGCGACGCCGGGCTGGGCCAGCACCTCCGGGTAAATCGATTCGGGGAGGAACGGCCCCCGGCCGACCACCGTGAAGTCGGCCTCGCCGCTCACCGCCTGCAGGCCGGCCCTGAAGGCCGCCAGCGCATTGCGATTGATGATCTGGATCGACAGCACCGAGGCGACGCCGAGCGCCACGCCGAACATGCTGAGCAGAAAGAGGGCCCGCCCCGAGCGCAGCCGGACCGCGAGCGCCCGCAGCAGATAGCGGATCATGAGCCTTCGAGCAGCCCGCTGTGCAGGCGCCACGTCGCATCGGCCTGCGCGGCCAGCTCCCGGCTATGAGTGACGTAGATGAGGGTGCTCCCTTCCTCGCGCACCAGCCGCATCAGGAGATCCATCACGCGGCGGCCATGTTCGTCGTCCAGGTTGCCGGTCGGCTCGTCGGCCAGCAGCAGGCGCGGCCGCCGCAGCAGGGCCCGGCAGATCGCCACCCGCTGCATCTCTCCGCCACTGAGCGTCTGCACGGCGTCGCCGGCGCGCGTCGCGAGGCCGACCCGATCGAGAAGCTCGTCGAGGCGGGCCGCGAACTGCGGCGACCGATCGCCCGCGATCCAGGCAGGCAGGGCGACGTTCTCGCGCACCGAGAGGTGGGGGAGAAGATGAAAGAACTGGAAGATCAGGCCGACCGTGTCGCGGCGATACGAGGCGAGAGCCCGGTCCGTCAGGCGCGCCAGGTCGTGCCCCAGCACGGAGATCGTGCCGCTGCTCGGTCGATCGATGCCGGCTGCCAGGTGCAGGAAGGTTGACTTGCCGCTCCCGCTCCGTCCGGTGATCGCCACGCGGCTCCCCTGCATGACGTCGACGCTGACGTCGCGCAGGGCATGCAGAGACTCGCCGCCGGAGCGGGGAAACGATCGGGAGACGTTGCGGAAGCTGAGGGCGATCGCTGCCATCGCAGGAGGAAGGAATCCCGGGTCGCACTCTTCAGGAAACAGAAATGATGATGGCGGAGAGGGTGGGATTCGAACCCACGTGGGACGGGTTAGGCCCCAACCCGCTTTCGAGGCGGGCGCGTTATGACCACTTCGCTACCTCTCCGTACGGGTTCGAACGCCCCGTAATATATCACCGAAGACGAAATTGCCGGCCCTCTACTCCCGCTCGGGGGAGAAGGCCCTGGCGAGAATCGCCTCCAGCGACAGCGAGGGCGGCCGGTGGTGGCGCCGCGACGGCAGGCGCCGAAAGCTGTCCCGTCCAAGCGCGAGGCGCCGCTCCGGCCGATACCGATCCACCATCCGGCGTGAAGGGAGAGTTCTTTCCGACGCCGCAGGTCCCGGGCCGCCTTCCGGCGGCGTCGATGCGAGAGCGCCGGTCAGATGGAACGGCCGCAGATCGAACACCCCCTTTGGATGTGAGCCCTTGCCGTTGGTGCGGACACGGAAGGTGACGACCGAGTAGTCGATCAGCCGGCCGACGACGACCACGCCGCTCGATTCGCCGGCATGCCAGAGAGATCGTGTCAGGCGGACTTCGTTGCGCTCCTGCAGCGAGCGTCCGCGTGCCCGAGATGTCGCCAGGCGGGGGAGGTTCAGGCAGAGTCGGAGCGGTCCAATCCCCAGGCAGTTGTGTCCCTCGGCCTGAGCGGGGATCTCGGGCGGCTGCAGCATCGCGTCGAGGACCCGGAGCCACTTCTTCGGCGGCTTGATCAGCCCCGGCCCCAGGGCATCGACGCGTATGATCTCGTCGCGGCGCAGACCGGGCAATTCGAACGCCCCTTCCCAGTAGACGGAACGCTCGATGAGCTGCGGGTTCACCAGGTCGCCGATCTCATCACGGGCGAAGCGGGGAAGAGCGGCGACGCGGGCGAGATCCAGGGTGTGCACGATGCCGAACTTCCCGCGTGTCCGGGTGCCGATGACCGAATCGACCCGGTAACGATGTCCTCCCTGCGGATCGCGGAAGGCGGTCGTCAGGGTGTAATGAGCCCAGCGATCACCGGCGCGCGGCACCACGACCAGCGCGCTGCCCGAGCCGGCGTGCCAGCCACCCGGTTCTTCGGCCCGCAGAACCTGGCTGCGCGCGTAATCGTAGTGACGCAGATCCCAGCGATCGCGCAGCGACGTCGGGGAGATCTCCTGCATGCCCGGCAGGCGCGGCTCGGCATCATCGAACCAGAAGAGCTGCATGCTCAGCAGCCGCACGTCGGATTGCGGGTCGGGGCGGGGGGGGCCGGCGGCCCTGACCGACCCCGGCCCGGTCAGCAGCAGCGCGGCGAGCATG
>CBDUYA010000088.1:0-10571 GCA_965371335.1 uncultured bacterium
GACGGCGAAATCGATTCCGGTGCCGTGCAGGTCGAGGACGACGTTGCCGGCGGCGTGCGCCAGGTCGATGCCGACGCGGCACCCCTGGCGGCGGGCGGCGGCGGCGATCCGTCCGATGTCGAGCACCTGGCCGGTGAGGTACTGCACGCCCGGCAGCATCACCAGGGCGATCTCCCGGCCGCGCGCTTCCAGTCGCTCCTCGATCGCCTCGACCCTCAGCACCGCCTCGCCGGCGGCCGGTCGCGCCAGCAGAAGCGACGTCGCCGGATCGACACCGTGATGCCGGATCTGCGACGCCACCGCGTAGTGATCGGAGGGGAAGGCCCCCGCCTCGATCAGGACGGCGTGCCGCTCGCGGGTCGGACGGTAGAAGGTTGCCATCATCAAGTGGAGATTGACCGTCAGGCCGTTCATCATGACGACCTCGCCCGGCCGGGCGCCGACCAGGCGCGCGCCGCTGTCGCGGAACTGTTCGTGGTAGGAGTACCATGGCGCGGCCGCCTTGAAGTGGGCATCGACCGCCAGCCGCGCCCACGCATCCAGGTCTTCATCGACCCGCTCACGCGCCGCCTTCGGCTGCAGCCCGAGGGAATTCCCGCAGAAATAGATGACCGGTGCGCCGTCGGGACGGGACGGGATGTGGAAGCGATCGCGGCAGGCCGCCAGCGGATCCTCGCGATCGTAGCGCCGGGCGAGCTCTTCGTCGGTCGAGAACGGCTCGATCACCGCCGAAAGTCCTCCAGACGCCGGTTCAGAAACTCCAGGGCGGTCCCCGCCAGGAGCCGGTCGCGGGTCGCATCGGACAGATCCGGCATCGATTCGATCAGCCGCCCGGCGACCTCCTCGCCGAGCGGGAACGGATAATCTGATCCGAGCGCCACCCGCTGCGGCCCCGCTAGCCTCAGCAGGAAGCGGAGCGCGTCGGCGTCGTGCACCAGCGAGTCGAAGTAGATCCGGTCGATGTAACGGCGCGGATTGACGTCGTTGTCGACCGCGCACAGGTCGGGCCGTGCCGTGAAGCCGCGCTCGATGCGGCCGAGCGTGCCGGGGAACGACCCGCCGCCGTGCGCGACGGCGATGCGCAGCCCCGGCAGCCTTTCCAGCACCCCGCCGAAGATCAACGAGCAGATGGCGAGCGATGCCTCGGCCGGCATCCCGACCAGCCACGGCAGCCAGTACTTCGGCATGCGCTCCTTGCCGGCCATGTCCCATGGGTGCACGAAGACAGCGGCGCCGAGATCGCGGGCCGCCGCGAAGATCGGAAAGAGCTCCGGCTGATCGAGGTTCCAGCCGTTGACGTGGGTGCCGATCTGCACGCCGGTCAGGCCGAGGTCGCGCACGCAGCGCTCCAGCTCGGGGACCGCCAGGTCGGGCGCCTGCATCGGCAGCGTGCCGAGTCCGGCGAAGCGCCTCGGGTGGGCGGCGACGGTGGCGGCGATCTGATCGTTCAGCAGCCGCGCCAGGTCGAGGGTGTCCTGAGGCTTCGCCCAGTAGCTGAACATCACCGGCACGGTCGACAGCACCTGCACGTCGACCCGGTGCCGGTCGCACTCCTCCAGCCGCGGAGCGGGATCCCATGTGGTGGCGGGAACCTCGCGGAAGAACGTGCCGTCGATCGCCATCCGCGCCCAGCCGGGACGGTGGTGCTCGAGACAGACGAAGCCGCCATAGCCGTAGCGGGCGCGCAGATCGGGCCACGATTCCGGCAGGATGTGGGTGTGGAGATCGATCTTCAACGGCGTGGCGCTCACGCCCCGCCCTGCACCGGCGGAGGCGGCTGCAACACCGTGCCGCACTTGCCGCAGGTGCGGAGCTTCTCATCGGCGTAGAAGTTCTCCAGCACCGGCTTGATCTGGGTGGCGAGATTGGTGACGTGCAGCGCGGCGTCGTGCAGGATCTCGTGACACCCGTCGCAGTACCAGCGGAAGATGTCCTTCTCCTCCGGGGTGCGGACCCGCTCGACCACCATGCCGACGGTGTTCGCCAGCCGCTGCGGAGAGTGCGGCACGAAGGGAGGGAGCAGCAGCAGCTCGCCCTCGCGGATCGGGATGTCGCGCGGCACACCGTCCTCCATGACGCCGAGGACCATGTCGCCCTCGACCTGATAGAATAGCTCTTCCCCGGGATCGATGTGGTAATCGTTGCGGCGGTTCGGCCCGCCAACGATCATCACCTGGAACTCGGTGTCCTTCCAGACCAGGGCGTTGCCGACCGGCGGCTTCAGCAGGTGACGGTGCTCGTCTATCCAGGCCTTGAGATGAATCGTCGACAGGCGCGCCATGGCACGGACCTCCTCCGGATCGCTGCATTCGCGGGCGATGTCACCGGTTTCCTACCACGTTTCCGGCGGCGGATCAACAACTCTGGCATCGCCCGCGGCGGGGCCTTATCTTGGGGCCTGAGGTGCCTCATGCCGCCGATCGAATCCAGGAATCGTCATTCCCCGGCAACGCCCCGCCTGCTGCCGGCGATCCTGCTCGCCGCCGCGGCCGTTGCCCTCGCGGCGTGCGCCTCCGGGGAAGGGGACGGCGCCGCGGAGGCGAGGCAGGTGGTGCGGCGGCTGCCGTCGCCGATCTTCGACGGCCTCGATCTCGGCATGACCCGCGCCCAGGTCCAGAAGAAGCACCGGATGCGTCCATCGCGGCCGGCCGGTGGCCGCAACATGCGGGTCTGGCTCTACGACCGGCGCGGCGACGGCACGATCCGCCTCACCTTTTCGGGCAGCGGCCGCAAGTCGCGGCTGCAGCGGATCGATGTTCACTTCGGCTGGCGCTCGACCCGTGCCGAGCAGTTCATCGCCCGCTACGAGCGCAAGTACGGCGCGCCCGATGTGCGGCGCCGCCGGGCGATCATCCCGTCCTATGGCGATGCGAAGCACGACCAGCTCGACACCATCTGGTCGGATGCCACCCGCTACATCCACCTGACCGAGAAGGTCCCGGCGGAGGGGAGGAAGGGCCGCACGGCGTATTTCCTGACCATCAAGAAGCGGGAGATCGCCGCCGCCGGACCGCCGACCGGCTACGTCCCTCCGCCGCCGCCGGAAGGGCAGGAAGAAGAGCCGCTGTTCTAGAATGACGCACCCCACATCCGTCGCCGCGATGTGCCTGCTGCTCCTGACAGGCTGCTACTCGATGCAGGCGCTCTCGGGTGGCGCCGGGATCCTCGCCAGGCGCACCCCGGTCGCGACGGTTCTGGCCCGAGAGGAGCTGTCGCCGGACGAACGGCACAAGCTGGAACTATCCCAGCAGATCGTCGATTATGCGATCAACGAATTGAAGCTGCCGGACAACGGAAGCTATCGAGCCTTCGTTCGCATCGATCGCCCATACGTGGTCTGGAACGTGGTCGCCGCGCCGGAGCTCTCGCTGCAACCGCTCCACTGGTGTTTTCCCTTCGCCGGCTGCGTTTCTTATCGCGGGTACTTCAAGGAGAAGAAGGCCCTCAAGTTCGCGCGCCAACTGGAAAGGCAGGGCAACGACGTGGCGGTCAGCGGCGCCGATGCCTACTCGACGCTCGGTCTGTTCAAGGACCCCGTTCTGAGCACCTTTCTCAATCGCCGTGACGTGGATCTCGCGGGGCTCCTGTTCCACGAACTCGCTCACCAGCAGCTCTACGTCAAGGGCGACACGACGTTCAATGAGTCGTTTGCCACCGTGGTGGAACGCGAAGGCGTGCGCCGGTGGCTCGAGGCTTCCGATCGTGGAAACGAGATCGCCGGGTTGTCCCGCGATCGCGAGCTGGAGAAGCGCTTTGTGGCGCTTCTGAGCGGCGGACGCGAGCGGCTGGAATCTCTCTATGGCAGCGCCATAACGGATGATGAAAAGGTGGGCAAGAAGGAGCGGCTTTTTGCGGCGCTGCGTGGTGAGTACGAGCAGGCAAAGCGCGACTGGGGCGGTGATGCGCGATACGATTCCTGGTTCGATCGGCCGCTCAACAACGCGAGACTGGCGGCACTGTTCGACTACTCCGCGCTGGTCCCGTCACTCGAGGAGCTTCTGCGGCAGACGGGCGGCGATCTGGAGGCTTTCTACGCGAAGGCAGAGCAGCTCGGGCAGCTCGAACCCGAAGAAAGACGGCGACAGTCCCTGCTCCGCCCAGCGCTCCCGGTGCGATACAATCGGTCACTGCAATGAGGAGAACATGAAGGATCGGCCGGAGCGCATCTTCACGATGGACGACCAGCGGCGGTTTGCTGTCTTGTCCGGCGATTTCAATCCGATCCATGTCGATCCCCTGACCGCGCGCCGCTCGGCGTTCGGCCGGCCGCTGGTCCACGGAGTCCATTCCCTGTTGTGGGGGCTCGACAGGTGGTCGGAGGCCGTCGATTTTCGCGGCGCGCTGACGGCGCTGAAGGTGCGCTTTCCCAAAGCGATCGGTATCGGCGAGCCGCTACGGGGTCGCTGGGAGCGGGCGCGGAACGAGGCGCGCATCAAGCTCACGGGGGACGGTGTGTCCGTGTGCAGCATCTCGCTGGCGTTCGTGAGGACCGGCGGGCCGTCGGCGACCGGCTTTCTCAAGAGGCATCCGCGAAAACGGAAGCCGCAGGAGCACACGATGACCACCTTGCGAGACGCCAGGGGCACCCTCCCTTTAGCGCTCGATCCGGGGGCCGCGCGGCGGCTGTTCCCCGCGCTGAGCCGGCGGATTCCGCTGGGCCAGATCGCCGACATCGCCTCGACGACCCGCCTGGTGGGGATGGTCTGTCCGGGACTGCAATCGCTGTTCTCCGAGCTCGATCTCCACTGGTCCGGGCCGGCGCCGCGGCGGAACATCGAGTACGAGGTGAACCGTGCCGATGAACGGTTTGGGCTCGTCCGGATGCGGTTGTGGTCGGACGGACTGTCGGGCACTATCGGGGCCTTCGTCCGTCCCGGTGCATTCCAGCAGCCGTCCTACGCCGAGGTTGCGGCGGGAGTCGGTCCGTCCGAGTTCGCCGCTCAGGACGCCATCGTCCTGGGGGGATCGCGCGGCCTCGGGGAGGTCACGGCGAAGATCCTGACCGCCGGGGGGGCCGACGTTCACCTGTCGTACCGGGTGGGCCGCAGGGAGGCTGACGCCATCGTCGGCGACATCCGCGCGGGCGGGGGAAAGGCCCGGGCATTCCAATTCGACGTTCTGTCGGGCGATCTCGCCGGGCTCGGCGCCCGCAGGCGATGGAAGCCGACCCACCTCTACTACTTCCCCACGCCTCCGATCCTTATCGCGTCCCGGAGCGTTTTCTCGGAGCGGCTGTTCCGGCAATTCAGCGCCTTTTACGTCGAGGGGTTCATGAGGTCGGCGTTGGCCGCGATCGGAATGGGGACGACCACCATCTTTTATCCCTCCTCAGTCATGCTGGAGGAGAGGCCGCCGAGCATGACCGAGTATGTCGCCGCCAAGGCCGCCGGGGAGGCGGCGTGCGAGATGCTGGAAAAGAACAGCAGGAACGTGAGGGTGCTCAAGCCCCGCCTGCCCCGTCTGGCTACCGACCAGACGCTCAGCCTCTCGCCGGTGGAGAACGGCAATCCGGTCGAACACCTGCTGACGGTGCTGCGCAGCCTGGTGGCCTGATTCGTGCCGAGCCGCGTCAGACCGGCGGGCTGTCGTCCCGCAGCTCCGGCGACCTCCCGTCGGCCAGGTACTTGTCCAGAAACTTCAGGATCGCGCCGTACCCTTCTTCCCGGTTCTGCTTCTTCCTGAACCCGTGCCCCTCGTCGTCGAAGACGATATATTCGACCGGGGCGCCGTTGGCGCGCGCCGCTTCGACCATCTCGTCCGATTCGACCTGGAGGACGCGCGGGTCGTTCGCTCCCTGCAGCACCATGAGCGGTTTGTTGATGTTGCCGGCATGGAACAGCGGCGAGATCTTGTGCAGATACTCCTCGTCGACCGCCGGGTCGCCGAGTTCCTTGTAGAGGGCGAGGCGGAACGACTCCCAGTAGGGGGGAATGCTCTTCAGCGTGCGCACCCAGTTGGCGACGCCGAAGATGTCGACGCCGACGTCGAACTCGTCAGGGCGGAAGGCGAGGGCGGCGAGGACCATGTAGCCGCCGTAGCTGCCGCCGATGATGCCGATGCGGTCCGGGTCGACGTAGCCGGTGCCGATAAGGAAGTCCTTGCTGGCGACGCAGTCGCCGAGGTCGGCGTCGCCGTGCCGCCGATCGTCCATCTGAAAGAAGGTCTTGCCGTAGCCGGAGCTGCCGCGGTTATTGATGGCGTAGACGACATAGCCGTGGTTGACCAGGTACTGCATCAGGCCGCGATAGCCTATCCGTGACTGGCCGCCCGGCCCGCCATGCACCCAGACGAGGGCGGGCGCCCTGGCGTCGGCGGTGGCCTGATGTGGCCGGTAGAGGAGGCCGGGGATCTCGACGCCGTCGTAGGACTTGAAGCGCGCCGCCTCGACCTCGACCAGGTCGTCCGGATCGATCTCCGGGTTGAGGCTCTCCGTCAGGCGGCGGCTGTCGCCCGAGCCGAGGCTGAAGACGAACAGGTCGCTCGGTGAGCGGCTGCCGTTGGCATAGAAGGCGAGCTGCGTCTCGTCGCGCGAGGCGGTCAGCAGGGTGATATCGGCGAGCGGCAGGCGGGGCAGCGCCACCGGCTTCATGCCGGCGGTCTCGAACACCTGCACCTCGGTGCGGGCGTCGTGGTTGATCCGCACCATCAGGTAGGTCCCCCGGTGCGACAGTTGGGCGTCGCTCACGTCCCACTCGGGCTGCACGATCACCTCGCGCCTGCCCGATCCGAGATGATGGCGGACCAGGTAGAGGAACTCGCTCCCGTCGTTGCTGCGGTAGTAGAGATGTTCGCCGCGCGGGCCGAAGGCCTGGGCGTCGTTCACCGCCTCTCCCTCGTGGGGGGTGAGGTTGGTCGTCTCGCCGGTGCGGCGATCGTGGAGGACGACGTTCGAGTCGGTGGTGGTGCGGGTTCTGGCGAACGCCAGCAACTGCTTGTCGGGTGAGATCGCCTTGAAGTCGTACCCGGATTGGTTCTCATAAAGAAGAGTGCGCTCGTAGCCGGCCGTCGTGACTTCGTAGAGATCGAAGTACTTCGGATCGCGCTCGTTGGTGGTGATGAAGAAGGAGCGCTCGTCGACGGCCCAGCCGTGGAAGTCGGCCTTCAGGTTCTCGCCGGGCGTGAGGTCGGTGACCGACCCGTCCTCCTCGCGGACGTACAGGTGGGTCAGCTCGTTCCCCCCCTGATCGCTCAGGTAGAGCAGGCGGTCGTCTGCCGGGAAATACGATCGCGTCAGGATCGACTCGGTGGTCGAGCCGGTGAGCCGCACCGGCTCGCCGCCGGCCACCGGGACGGCGAAGGCGTTGAACACGCCGGTCCGGTCGCTGCTCACCAGGATCTTCGAGCCGTCGTGCGAGAACGACGCGCCACGGTAGCCGGTGGTGCCGAGGAACTGCTCGATGGTGTATTGCCGGACCTCCCTGGCGACGGTCCGAGGCGCCTCCGGCGCCGCGCACCCGGCAGCGCAGAGAACGACGGCCAGCAGCGTGCTGCCGAGCCGAGCAAGTGAGCGTCTGGAATGTGATGGCATCGGTTCCTCCCGGTTCGGGTTTGCTGTTGTGAGCGGTCATTCTATCGGCAGGGCTGCGGGCCGGCAACCTGATAGACTAATGGTTCGATGGTGATGATCCGCAGGGCCCTTCTCTGCCTGATGGCGATGCTGTCGTTCGGCGCGGCCGACGCCGCGGCGGCGAGAGGGTCCGGGCGCCTGCGCGTCACCATCGGGGCGTGCACCATCGAGGCGCCGGCCGGCCAGTCCTCGGCCCTGAACGCCCTGGTCGAAGACGCGCGAGCTATCCTGCCGCGCGTCGAGCGTGACCTCGGCACGCCGGCGCTGGCGCCCTACCGGATTCTTCTCATCCCGCCGGGAGAACTGACCGATCCCGAAATGGCGCAGCTCGACGCGGCCGCCCCGAGATGGGCGGCCGGATTCCTGCTCCCGGCCCGGCGCGTCGGCGCCATCCGCATGCGGGCGGTCGGACATTACCCGTACGGCGATCTGTCGGCTGTTTTCACCCACGAGGTGACGCACATGCTGATGCGCGATGCGGCCGGCGACAACATGCCGCGCTGGTTCTCCGAGGGGGTCGCCACCGGGATCGAGCGCGCCTGGGGCCTGCGCGACATGTTCGTTTTCTCGTCATCGCTTCTGACCGGCCGCCTGCCGAAGCTGGACGAGATGGATCGCGCCTTTCACGCCTCCCCTTCCGCGGCACGCCGGGCCTACGCCTCATCGTTCGACTTCGTTTCCTGGGCGCGCCGCGAGCATGGCGAAGAGGTGGTGAGTGAGATTCTGAGACGGGCGTCGACGCTCCCTTTTCCCCAGGCGTGGGAGGCGGCGACCGGAGATACGCTGGCCTCCTCGGAGGCCTCCTGGAGGCGGGGGAGCCTTCTTATGTACCGCTGGATGCCGGCGCTGACCGGCACCACGACGCTCTGGATCGTCGTGACCCTCCTCACCTTCCTGGCGGCGGCGCGCCGCCGGGCGCGCTCCCGCGCCATCCTCGAGAGATGGGATGCGGAGGACGGCATAATGAGTTAGAGTGGGGGCCATGGCCATTCGAATCGGATTGATGGGCTTCGGCCGCATCGGCCGCAACCTGTTCCGCATCCTCTATAAGCGCGACGACCTGCGGGTCGAGGCGATCTCCGACATCGCCGACCACAAGGCGCTCGAGTATCTGCTCCGCTTCGACACCGTGCATGGCCGCTTCCCCGACGAGGTGAGCATCAAGGAGGGGGCGCTCTACTGTCGCGGCCGGCAGGTGAAAATGCTCTCCGGCAAGGAGCCGGGCGACGTGCCGTGGGGCGAGCTCGGGGTCGACGTCGTGGTCGAGGCGACCGGCCACTTCCGCGGCCGTGCGGAGGTGGCCCGGCATCTCGAGGCGGGCGCCCACCGCGTCATCCTCTGCGTGCCGCCAAAGGACCCGCCCGACATCACCGTCGTCATGGGGGTGAACGACCACCTGCTGACCACCGAGCACCGCATCGTCTCCAACGCGTCGTGCACGGCGCACTGCGCCGCCCCGGTGATCAAGGTGCTGCACGAGGCGTTCGGCATCCGCCGGGCGATGTTCACCACCGTGCACGCCTACACCAATCGCGACCGGCTGGCCGATGTGCCGGACGCCGATCTGCGGCGCGGCCGGGCGGCGGCCGAGAACATCATCCCGACCTCGACCAACGCGGCCGCCATGGTGATGCAGCTGATCCCCGACCTCGAGGGGCGCCTCGCCGGCCTGGCGATGAACGTCCCGGTGCCGGACGGCTCGGTCGTTGACCTGGTTGCATGGATGGAAAAGAAAGTCGACCGCACGGCGATCAACGAAGTAGTGCGGACCGCGGCGGCCGGGCCGATGCAGGGGATTATCGAGTACGAAGAGGACCCGATCGTGTCGTCCGACGTCATCGGCAATCCACACTCATCGATCTTTGACGCGCTGTCAACGCTGACGCTCGACGATCATCTCGTCAAGACGGTCGCCTGGTACGATAACGGCTGGGGATACAGCCGGAGAGTTGTCGATCTGATCGAGCGCTTCGCGGCGATGGAGGGGAGGCGATGAGCGTGCGGGTCGCCATCAACGGCTTCGGCCGGATCGGCCGCAGCGTCTTCCGCATCCTCTCCGACCGCAAGGACGTCGAGGTCGTCGCGATCAACGATCTCTTCTCCAACGAGGCCCTCGCCTACCTTCTCAAGTACGACACGGTGATGGGGACATTCGAGAAGGAGGTCCGCACCGAGGGGGACACCCTGCACGTCAACGGCCGCAAGGTGCTGATGCTCGCCTCGCCGAACGTGTCGACCCTGCCGTGGAAGAAGCTGTCGGTCGATACGGTGGTCGAGGCGACCGGCCGCTTCCGCCGCCGCGCCGACCTCGAGCCCCACTTGCAGGCGGGCGCCGGCCGGGTGCTGCTGACCGTGCCGGCCAAGGACGCCATCGACGCCACCGTGGTGATGGGGGTGAACGACGACACGCTCCGTCCGGAGCACCGCATCATCTCCAATGCCTCCTGCACCACCAACTGCCTGGCGCCGGTCGCCAAGGTGCTGGACGATTCGTTCGGCCTCGAGAGAGGCTTCATGACGACGGTGCACGCTTACACCAACGACCAGCGCCTTGCCGACGTGCCACATAAGGATCTGCGCCGCAGCCGCGCCGCCGCCGAGAACATCATCCCGACCACCACCGGCGCCGCCAAGGCGGTCGGGCGCGTCCTGCCGCAACTCGAAGGGCGCCTCGACGGCACGGCGATGCGGGTGCCGGTGGCGAACGGCTCGACCGTCGATCTGACCGTGATGCTCAGGAAGCCGGCCGATGCTGCCGCCATCAACGAGGCGATGAGCCGGGCCGCCGCCAACTCGCTGCAGGGCATCCTCGAATACTGCGATCGCCCGATCGTCTCGTCCGACATCATTGGCAACCCGCACTCGGCGATCTTCGATGCTCCCGCCACCCTCGCCCTGCCGGACGGCTTCGTGAAGGTCATCTCCTGGTACGATAACGAGTGGGGATACTCCTGCCGGGTCGCCGACCTCATCGACCGGCTGGCGACGTTGGACCGCCGCTGAG
>CBDUYA010000089.1:0-10561 GCA_965371335.1 uncultured bacterium
CTGCGATCGGAAGAGACTTCACGGCTGCTGCGCGAGTCGGATCTGAAGGCCTCACAGATCGTGCTCGAGATCACCGAGCACTCGGCGGTGCAGGACCACGAAGCGTTCCGCCAGATGCTCAGCTTCTTCCAGTTCCACGGGTTCCGCCTGGCGGTGGATGATGTCGGCTCGGGCTACTCTGGCCTGCAGTCGATCGCCGAGCTGAGACCGGACTTCATCAAGATCGACATGTCGCTGATCCGTGACATCCACCTCCATCCGATCAAGCAGGATCTGACGTCGACCATCGTCCGATTCTCGAATAGTTCGGGAATGGGCCTGATTGCGGAGGGTGTGGAGACGATCGAAGAGCTGCGCTGCCTGTACAAGATCGGCGTTCAGCTCGCCCAGGGCTATCTTTTCGCCCGCCCCGCAGCCGAGCTTCCCGAGATTAACGACGAGGTGTTCTGCGCAGCCGAACAAGACCCCGGATAGCCGGAGCCGCATCGAGCATCTCGAAGCGGCTCCGGACTCATGGGTCTGACTGTCCTTAAAGACGCCGTCTGGAGGTCCCTACTTCGCCTGTGCCTGCGAGCTGCTGTAGGCGCCCATGATGAGAAACGTGCGGGATGTTTCGACCTCGACCCAGTTGCGGTACACTTTCCGGCGGTTCGTGTCGATCTGATACTGGGTGTCGTCGAAGCTGAAATCGATGATGCCGGGCAGGGTCTTCGACTTCCGCCTCTTCACCGCCTTCCTCTTCGTCTTCATTCTGGCTCCTCTCCCGAATCAGTGACATCCAGGGCAGCAAGAATCCTGCCAATTATGCCCTGATGTGTCCTGCAGCACTCTTTGAAATGACATTCCTTAAATGATTGAAACCAATAGTGCTTATCAATTCAGATCGGGCGTTACGAGCCGGCGCGGTTTGTACGGTCGACTCGCCCTGGAGGCTGATCCGTCACAGTGACGTACATCCATCTTGACTAGCATCCGTCATAATGGCAGACTTAAGCTGCCCTGTGGACCGGTCGGAGTGCCGATGCTTCCCAGCGGGAAACAAATTCTCATCATCGACGGGTCGCCTGAAAGCCGCGACATGCGGGCACTTCTGCGCTCTCTCGGAGTGCGTGTCAGCCTCGCCCCGGATATCGCCACGGCGAGGCGGGCGGCATCGCGCGAGGAATTCGACATGGCGCTGGTCGCCATCGAACTGGCCGGAGAGCGTCCGGGCGAGTTCGTTCGACGACTCAACCGGGGTGCGCGGATTCCATCCCTCCTGATGCTGACTTCGCCGCGTGAGGTGCAACGCGCCGTTCGGGCCCTGGCGCAGGGGGCGGACGATTACCTTCTCAAGCCTCTCGATCGTGCCGAAGTGCAAGCCAGGGTCGGCCGGATCCTGCGGGCCCAGGAGATGAACGATCGAGCCGGGCACCTGCAGCAGGAGATGTCCCGGCGCTACATTCTGGGCAACCTCGTCTGCCGCTCGCGCGGTATGCGCCTTGTCCGGACCCAGATCACGCAGGTGGCCGCCGCCCGCAGCACGGTGCTGATCATCGGGGAGAGCGGGGTCGGCAAGGAACTGGTGGCCAAGGCGGTTCACTACAACTCCCCGCGCCGGCGCGCCCCGTTCATCGCCATCAACTGTTCGGCCATACCGGTGAACCTGATCGAGAGCGAGCTGTTCGGTCACGAGCGGGGGGCTTTTACCGGGGCGATCGATCGGCAGAAGGGGAAGTTCGAACTGGCCCACGGCGGCACTATCTTTCTGGACGAGATCGGAGATATGGATCTCGCCACTCAGGCGAAGCTGCTGCGGGTTCTCGAGGAGCGTGCCTTCATGCGCGTGGGGGGAGCGCGCGAGGTGCGCGTCGACGTCCGGGTGCTGGCCGCGACCAACACCGACCTGGCCGACATGATCACGCGCCGCCGGTTTCGGGAGGATCTCTACTTCCGCATTAACGTCATCACCATTCAGGTTCCGCCACTTCGTGAGCGCGTCGAAGATATTGCCGATCTGTCCCGTGCCTTCCTCGCCCAGATTTGCCGGGACAACGGGCTGATGGCGAAGCGGATCACGGGACAGGCGACCCGGGCGCTGCGACATTATTCCTGGCCGGGAAATGCGCGGGAGCTGAAAAACGTCCTGGAGAGCACCGTAATCACCCACCCCGGAGAACGAGTGCGGTTCTCCGATCTGCCCGCCCGGCTGCGGGAGGCCGTCCGGCCCGCCGTCCGGGTCCGGGTCCGGAGCATGCCGGATGCGAGCCTGAAGGAAGTGGAGCGCGACCTGCTGGAGCGCACTCTCTCCCGCCACCGCGGTAACCGGACCCGCGCCGCTCTGGCGCTGCGCATCGGCATCCGGACGCTGCAGCGCAAGATCAAGATGTACGGGATCGCCGTCCCATACTTACCCTCCAGCCGGATCCGCTCGGCCCAGAGATCGACCGAGACACCCAGCCCGGCAGTATCCTCCGACACAATCCGCAGATAACCGTCGCGGATCCCCACCCCGCCGCGGGCGACGTCGTTGTCGAGATCGAGATAGCCGTCGAGACCGGCCCGTTCCACGTTCGGCGCCGCCAGCGAAAAGTCCGAAGCCTCGATCTCACGGTCTTCTCCGGTCTTGATCGTCAGGATGCAGTCGCCGGCCGCCACAGCCTCGCGCGCCCGCCCGTTGCGCCGCCGCGGCGTGTGCGTAAAGTGCTATCAAAGCGGCGTGGTGTCCGTTCTTGACGATTCCAGGGGGGATGCCTAAGATGACCGCATGATCACGGGCTACAATACCGACGTCCAGCATGAGGGTCGCGTTTATCATGTGCAGACTGAGGACAAGGGGAAAGATAATCCGCTGATCGAGACGCTGATATACAGCGGTGGCGAAATCCTGGCGGCCCGGCAGTCGTCGTACGCCGATCTTCTCGAGCAAGGGGCCGATGAGGACGCCATCGCCGAGCGTATCGAGGAGCAGCACAACCAGCTGATCAGCGATGTGCGCGCCGGCCGCTACGCCGAGAAGAAGCACCGGCCTTTCGGCGAGGGGATCATCACCAGCCGGAGTTTTGATGAGGTGGTGCTCGATTACCTGCGCTCGCTGGCGGGTGAGAACCACATCGTCCTCGAGGTCTCGGGGGAGGAGTGCTACACCGGAGGAAGCGAGATGACCTTCGCGGTGCGGGTGATGAAGCCGGAAGACGGCGAGGGGGTGGCCGGCGCCGCGGTGAAGGTCAAGTGGATCAGCACGGTTGGCAAGGCCCGCATCCTGGCCCAGGGCAAGACGGGCGAGGGGGGGCGGGTGGAACTGAATTGCAGCCTGCCGGATCTTGAAAAGGGCTCGGCGGCGGTTATTATCCAGGCGACGGCCGGCAAGAAATCGGCCGAGGTCAAGAGGACGGTTCGCAAACCGGCCCACGAAGCGGCGGGTTGAACGCCGCGCCAGCAGATGAACATCGTACTCAATGGCCAGGGACATGATGCTCCAGGAGGGACGACCCTGGTGGCACTGCTCGAGGCGCTCGATCTGGCGCCCGGGCAGGTCGCTATCGAGATCAACGGGCGCATCGTCCCCCGCGCCGAGTTCCCAAGCCTCGCCCTGAAGGCTGACGATCGCGTCGAGATCGTCCGCTTCGTCGGCGGAGGCTGAGCGACCATGAAATCGCCAGCACTCACCATCGCAGGCAAGAGCTACTCGTCCCGGCTGCTCATCGGCACCGGAAAGTACCCGGACTTCAGAACCATGCGCGAGGCGATCGAAGCCTCGGGCGCGTGCATGGTCACCGTCGCCGTCCGCCGCGTTGAGCTGGGGAAAAAAGCGGGCGAATCGCTGCTCGATTTCATCGACCGCGAGCGGGTCACCCTGCTGCCGAACACCGCCGGTTGCTATACCGCCGGGGAAGCGATGCGAACGGCGCGGCTGGCACGCGAAGCGGGGTTTTCCGATCTGATCAAGCTGGAGGTGATCGGGGATCAGAAAACCCTCTATCCGGACAACGAGGGGCTGCTGGAGGCGACACGCACCCTCGTCAGGGAAGGTTTCACCGTTCTGCCTTACACCAACGACGATGTGGTGGTGGCGAAGAAGCTGCGGGACGCCGGCGCGGCCGCGGTGATGCCGCTGGGGGCGCCGATCGGATCGGGGCTGGGGTTGCAGAACCCGGTCGGTCTGCAGCTCATCCTCGAGGAGATCGTCGACATTCCGGTGATCGTCGATGCCGGGGTGGGGACCGCCTCCGACGCGGCAGTGGTGATGGAGATGGGAGCCGACGGTATCCTGATGAATACCGGCATCGCCGGCGCCGGCGATCCGCTGCGCATGGCGCGTGCCATGCGGCTCGCCGTCGAGGCGGGGCGGCTCGCCGGGGAGGCGGGTCGAATTCAGAAAAAGCTCTACGCCACCGCCAGCAGCCCGCTCGAAGGGGTCCTGAAGCCGGTGCGCTCGCGCTGAGCCGCGATCATTCCCGGCGGCCGCGCATGACGGCGGCTCGCGCCTCCTTTTTCTGCTCCCTCTCGCGAATAGCGCTCCGCTTGTCCCACAGCTTCTTCCCTTTGGCGAGGGCGAGTTCCACCTTGACCCGGCCCTGCGCCAGATAGAGGCGCAGCGGGATCAGCGTCTGGCCGCCGGTCGCCAGCTTCTGCCCCAGCCGGTCGATCTCCCGTCGGTGCAGCAGCAGTTTGCGGGTGCGTAGTGGCTCGTGGTTGGCGTCGGTGCCATGCGAATAGGGGGAGATGTGGCAGTTGTGCAGGAATATCTCTTTCCCCTGCAGGCGTGCGAACGCATCCTTGAGATTCGCCTTGCCGGCCCGCAGTGATTTGACCTCCGTGCCGCGCAGAACGAGGCCCGCATCGAACCGATCACCGATGAAATAGTTGTGGAATGCCTGTCGATTGGTCGCCAGGTTCTTCTCGCCCGACGCTTTCTTCTCTATTGCCATCGAATCCGGGAGAGCGGCGGCTGCCGCAGTTCTTGACGTGCACCCCCGCTACCATAGCATAATGGCCAGGCATCACCCTGCGGCCCGCGGTGGGATGGCGGGCATTTATATATTGAGGAATGTCGATGGAGACCCCTCCTGCCGGGGGCGAGAGCCCCGGATCCCCTTCACCGTCCGCTGACGAATGCGCGCGCCATCAGCCGGCTGGCGTTCCTCCGCCCGGCAACGAGGTCGCGATCGTCGGCGTCCGCCTGCAGGGGCGGGCGCGGGTGGCGCAGTTCAACTCGGCGGGTCTCGATTTCCAGATGGGCGATCGCGTCGTCGTGGAGGGAGACCAGGGGATTGATATCGGAGAGGTCGTTCAACCGACCACCCATGCTCGCAAGATGTGCAGCATCGGCTGCATGAAGACGGCGTTGCGGGTCGCCGGTGACGACGATATCAAGGCGGTGGAGCAGCGCGGCGCGGTGCAGAAAGAGGCCAAGGAGTACTGTCTGGAGCGCATCCGCGAGCGCCGGATGCCGATGAAGCTGGTGCGGGTCGAGCAATTCATCGAGACCCGCAAGCTGATCTTCTTCTTTACTGCCGAGGGGAGAGTCGATTTCCGCGACCTGGTCCGCGACCTGGCGCAACGCATGCACACACGCATCGAGATGCGTCAGATCGGCGTGCGCGACGAGGCGGGACTCCTGGGCGGCTACGGCCCGTGCGGCAAGGCGCTCTGCTGCTCGACCTTCCTGAAGGAGTTCGCGCCGATCTCGATCAAGATGGCGAAAGCACAGCACCTCAGCCTCAACCCCTCCAAGCTGTCGGGCATGTGCGGGCGTCTCAAGTGCTGCCTTCGCTATGAGTACCAGCAGCCGGGCGGTGATCCGGCGTTACCGCCGGAGGACGAGCCGCTGCCTCCGGCTCCATCGAACAGGAATTCGGCGCCGGCGAATGGTTGAATCAGGGTGTCTCCTCTTCCCCGTCTGCTGCGCGCCGCGCCCGCAGGAGATCGTTGTAGACCTTGCGGCGCGACAGACCCCGCTCCTTCGCCACCCGCCGCAGGGCATCCTTCCTGTCCCATCCTGCTTCCAGCAGGCGTAACACAGTGGCGCCCGGTTTCTCTGCCGGCTCCGGTGTTTCTTCGTCCGCAACCGTTCCATGCGCAGGAGCGCCCGCGACCAGCAGCGAGATCTCGCCCTTCACCGGGCCGCCGGCGAGTGTCTGTCTGATTGATTCGGCTGTTCCGCTGAGAAACTCCTCGTGCAGCTTGGTCATCTCCCGGCCCAGGCAGATCTCCCGATCGCCGAGGAGGGCCTGCAAATCGTCGAGCATGCGGAGGATGCGGTGCGGCGCTTCGAAGAAGAGCAGCGGCCGGGGCTCCTTCCTGAGCTGTTCGAGGGCGGCACGGCGCGCCGCCTGACGCGGCGGCAGAAAGCCGATGAAGCTGAAGGGGCCGGCCGGAAAGCCGCTCACCGAGAGCAGGGCGGTCACCGCCGACGGGCCGGGGATCGGCACGATCCGATGCCCCACGGCGCGCGCCCGGCGCACCAGGAGCGCTCCGGGATCAGAGAGGCCGGGGGTGCCGGCGTCGGTGACCAGCGCAACGTCATCTCCGGCCGACAGCGCCCGCAACAGCTCCGGCGTCCGTCGCGTCTCGTTGAACTTGTGACAGCTGACCACACGGCCGGCCAGACCGTGGCGCGCCATCAATAGCCGCGTCTTGCGGGTGTCCTCGGCGGCGATCAGCCGGCAGGAGCAGAGGGTGTCGACGGCGCGTGGCGACAGATCCTTCAGGTTGCCGATCGGTGTTCCGATGATGTACAGGGTACCGTATCGCCTGCCCGAGTTGTCCACCGCTGCTCCGGCGCTACCGGCCCCAGTCCCGGGGGTAGCGGAAATCGATGTTCACGGTGCGCGGCGCGATCTTGGCGATCAGCGGCGGCCGCCGCTTGAACTGGGACGTGGTGATCATCCTCGTGATGCGCCGTATCATGGCGCGGGGGAAGCCGGCGGCGACCGCCTCTTCTGCGGAGGCGCGTCGGCTGATGAGTAGAGCGAGAAGCCGGTCGATATCGCGGTAGGCGTAGCCGATCTCCTTCTCGTCCGACTGCCCCTCCCACAGGTCGGCGGTGGCGGTCTTCCAGACCGTTGCATCGGGGATGCCGAGATGCGCCGCCAGCAGCCGCACCTGCGTCTTGTAAAGATCGCCGAGCGGGTTGATCGCCGACGCCATGTCGCCGTGGATAGTGCCATAGCCGAGCAACAGCTCCGTCTTGTTGCTGGTGCCGAGAACGAGCGCTTGCTCGCGCGCCGACAGGTCGTACAGGATCGACATCCGCTCGCGCGCCATCTTATTGCCCCGCCGCACCCGGCCGGCACGCGGCTGGCGGCGGAAGTAGGCATCGATCATCGGCGAGATGTCGACCCGGGTGGTGGATGCCCCGATCTGGCGCGCCAGGCGTCGTGCATCGCGGAGCGAGTCGGGACTCGACGAACGATAGGGGAGGAGCGCGCAAAGCACGTTGCGCGCCCCGAGCGCCCGGCAGGCGAGGGCGGCGGACGCCGCCGAGTCGACGCCGCCCGACAGGCCGATCACGACCCGGCGGAAACCCGTCCTGCGGACCTCCGTGCGGATGAACCGGGTGAGGAGCTTCGTTGCGGTCCGGCAGTCGAGCGCCAGCTCGGCGGGGACGGATCGATCGATTGCGGCGACTGGCCCGGGCATGCGGGAAGGTTATGCCGGGGATCACGGTGGTGTCAACGAATTCGACCGGGTCCCCTCCAGGCGGTCACCAGAATGGTGTGATAGCCGAACCAGGGCGGCGATGGAACAACAGGATTCACTTGACGGTCGTCTCTCCTGATGGCATCGTCTGACGTCATGATTGAGCAACAGGCGGCGCGCCGCCAACTGCTGAAGCTCCTCGTATCGAGTCCTCTCATTGCGCCGTTCATTGGAATCGCCGATGTATTGGGCGGCGGGCCCTCCGGGGTTATCTCCGATCCCGATCGGGCCCTCAATGTTTTCGATTTCGAGGTCGCGGCGCGGCAGGCGCTGTCGCCGGCCCATTTCGCCTATATTGCCACCGGCGTCGATGACGACGCCACGCTTCGGGCGAACCGCGAGGGATTCGAGCACTTCCGCATCAGAGTGCGCCGGCTGATCGATGTCCGCGAGGTCGATTCGTCGGTGGAGCTGTTCGGTCAGAAGTGGGAAACGCCGATCGTCCTTGCACCGGCCGGCAGTCAGAGGGGCTTCCACGACGAGGGGGAGTCGGCCGTCGCTCGTGCGGCCCGCGCCCGAAAGCATCTGATGATCCTCAGCACCGTGAGCTCAACCTCGATCGAGGAGGTGATCGCGGCCCGCGGCGGGCCAGTCTGGTTTCAGCTCTATCCAACCGATCGACCACCGATCGCCCGCGCCCTTGTCAAGCGGGCGGAGGCCGCGGGATGCCCGGTGCTGGTGCTCACCGTTGATATTCAGGGGGGCTCGAACCGGGAGACGCTGGAGCGCGCCGTGCGCCTCGACGATCGTGACTGCTCGGCCTGCCACGATGGACGTGTGTTTTCCGACCCGGCCGCCTACGTCGCCCGCAAGCCGATGTTCAAAGGGCTCGACGTGTCGGGGGTGACGACCATTGCCCCGATGGACATGACCTGGGATTTCGTCAGGCGGCTGCGGGACCTCACCGACATGCCGCTGGTGATCAAGGGGATCGTGACGCGCGAGGACGCAGCGCTGGCCATGGAACAGGGGGTGAATGGGTTGATCGTGTCGAACCACGGCGGCCGCGCCGAGGAGAGCGGCCGGGCGACCATCGATTGCCTGCCGGAGGTGGTCGAGGGGACAGGTGGAAAAATCCCGGTGATGGTCGACGGCGGCTTCCGGCGAGGTGGCGACATCTTCAAGGCGCTGGCGCTCGGTGCCAGCGCCGTCTGCATCGGCCGCCCCTATCTCTGGGGTCTTGGCGCGTTTGGCCGGGCGGGGGTGGAGGCGGTCCTCTCCCTCCTGCGCCGGGAACTCGCGATGATCATGCGCCAGGCTGGCGTGCTGCGGATCGGGGCGATCGATCAGTCCTATCTGGCGGATCACCGCTGCCGCTGAGCGCGCCTGGGCGCATCCACGGTCGCCTTGAGCGACAGGGGATTCCTCAATAGAATAGCCGCTCAAGGCGGTGTCCGGGGTCGTTGGGCTCCGGCATGATGAGTGTTTCCAAACAGAACGCCGATCCGGACTCCACGACTTTCTGAGAGCCAGTATGTGCGGACTTGCCGGTACGGTCGGACACAGGGGTATCGATCTCGAGCGGAACGCGATCGTGCGCCGCATGAGCGCGACCATGATCCATCGTGGTCCCGACGGGGAGGGCTACGCCTTCCGTAACGGATGCGCTCTCGGCTTCCGGCGCCTGGCGATCGTCGATCTGGACGCCACCTCCCCCCCGTTCGCCAACGAGACCGAGAGCGTCTGGACCGTCTGCAACGGGGAGATCTACAACGCCGCGGAGCTGCGGAAGTGGCTGGAGGGACGAGGCCACCGTCTGCGCACCCGGGTCGACACCGAGGTCCTGCCGCATCTGTTCGAGGAGCACGGCCGGGAAATGGTGCATTACCTGGACGGCATGTTCGCTTTCGCGCTGTGGGACGAATCTCGCAGGATGCTCATGCTGGGGCGGGATCGGGCCGGAGAAAAACCGCTGTTCTACTGGCACGGGCCGGGTGAGTTCGTCTTTGCATCCGAACTACGGGCGTTGCTCGCCCACCCCCGAGTTCCGCAGGCCGTGGACCCCGTGGCATTCCGGCGCTACCTGACGCACGGCTTCTTCCCGGCGCCGCTCACCCCGATCCGCGGGATCTGCAAGCTACCCGCGGCCCACGTCGCCATCGTGAAGGATGGCTCGCTCAAGGTCGAACGCTACTGGGACCTTGCCGATCACTTCGGCACGGGCATTGAGGAACGGACTTCCTCCACCGCCGGGATCGCCGAGGAACTCGATCGCCGCCTCGGAATCGCCGTCCGGCGGCGCGCCCGCAGCGATGTGCCGGTCGGCGTGTTCCTCTCGGGCGGTCTCGACTCGGCGGCAGTGCTAGCCTACCAGGCCGAACAGATCGGCCCTGGCGTGCCGGCGTTCACGCTGGGACACGAGCAGCGCTCCTTCGATGAAGCCAGGTTCGCCGCCCGCACGGCGCGCCTCTTCGATGCCGACTACCATGAACTGATCCTCGGACGGGCCGACCTGGAGGAAGGGCTGCGCCGGGTCGGGGAGGGGCTGGACGAGCCGCTGGGCGACGCCTCCACCATTCCGACCCACCTGCTGGCCCGCTTCGCCCGCCAGAAGGTCAAGGTCGTTCTCTCGGGCGAGGGAGCCGATGAACTCTTCGCCGGGTACCCGACCTACGCTGGCCATCGCTATGCCGATCGTTTTCGCCGGCTCCCCGCCTGGCTGCGCGGTGCGGTGCGGGCGGTGGCGCGCGGCATCGCCCCGGTCAGCATGGGGAACGTCGGGCTCGACTACCTGCTGAGCCGCTTTCTCTCCGGAGTCGAGATGGATCTGATCGCGCGTCACCACGAATGGTTCGGCGGCCTGTGGCCGCGGCGGCACGCCCCCGGCCACGCACCCCAGGTTCGCGATCTGCTCGGCGAGGATGACGCGCGGGAGTCC
>CBDUYA010000090.1:0-10552 GCA_965371335.1 uncultured bacterium
CACACCACGGGCGCCGGCCTGACCGCCGGCTACGGTGATCTGCTCGCCACCGCCTCGATGACCAACGTGCAGTGTGAGGCCTGTCACGGTCCCGGCTTCGATCATGTCAACGCGCCGCAGGAACTGAAACGGCACACCATTTACGGGCTGTCCGGGCAGTGCGCCGCTTGCGACGTCGAACGGCTCTGCACCGGATGTCACGACGCGGAGAACGACCCCGGGTTCGATCTCGCCACGGCGCTTCCACAGGTCATCCATTAGGCGGGCTGCTCTTCGCGATGGCGATTGCGGGATCGGCGGCCCTGTTCTATGATGCGCCCCAACGCTGCCTGCTCCTGTGCGGAGTCTTGCGGGAGATTCATCGTGAACCTTCTGTCGTGGATGCGAGCCTGGCCGGCTCTCCCCCTTCCTCTCTTTCTGCCCCTGATCGCCATGGCGCTCGCTCCCCTCGGCTGCGGCGGCCGCGAGGGTGAACTGCCGATCGACCTGATCCTGTGGAACGGCAGCGTGGTCACGCTCGACCCGGCGCACCCGGAGGCGCAGGCGGTGGCGGTGCGGGGCGGGCTCATTGCCGCCATCGGCAGCAATTCCGAGATTCTCGCCATGGCGAGCCCCGCGACGCGGCGCATCGATCTGCAGGGGCAGATGGTGATCCCGGGGCTGGTCGATGCGCACGGGCATGTCCTCGGCCTCGGTAACCGCCTCGCCGAGCTCGATCTGCGCGGGGCAGCGAACATTGAAACGATCGCCACCCGGGTAGCGGAGACAGCGCGCAAACTCCCGGCCGGCGCGTGGATCACCGGAGGCGGCTGGGATCAGAACCTGTGGCCCGGAGGAGAGTTCCCGAATCACCTTCCCCTGACCGCGGCCGCCCCGGACCATCCGGTCTGGCTGCGCCGCGTCGATGGTCATGCCGCGTGGGCCAATAGGAAGGCGATGGAGATGGCCGGGGTGACGAACGAGACGCCCGATCCGGAGGGGGGGGTGATCGAACGGGATGCGGGCGGCGCGCCGACCGGTGTGTTCATCGACAACGCCATGGAGCTGGTGGCCGACGTGCGGCCCGCTCCTTCGAAGGAGCAGCTCAAAGCTGCCCTGCAGCGGGGCCTGCAGCGTTGCGCCGAGGCGGGGTTGACGGCGGTGCATGACGCGGGAGTCACGCCGGAGACGGTCGCAGCCTACCGGGAGCTGGCCGATGAACGGAAGCTCCCCCTGCGCGTCTACCTGATGTGGGACGGAACCGAGGGGGGCAAGGGGGTCGAGCCGCTTCTGGAGCAGGCGCCCTTTGTCAACTACAAGGACCGCCTGACGCTGCGCGCGGTCAAGCTGATGATCGACGGCGCGATGGGATCCCGCGGAGCGGCGTTCCTGGAGGATTACGAGGACGACCCCGGCAATCGCGGTCTCCTGGTGACCTCCGCTGAAGAGATCGAACGCCTGACGGTGCTCGCCCTGCAGAAGGGGTACCAGGTCTGCACCCACGCCATCGGCGATCGGGGCGTCCGCCTGACGCTCGACGCGTACGAGAAGGCGCTGGCGGCCGTCGCGGCCGACGATCCCCGGCTGCGGGTGGAGCATCTGCAGTGCACCACGCAGGAGGACATTCAGCGGCTGAAGGCCCTGAACGGGATCGCCTCGATGCAGCCGACCCATGCCACCAGCGACATGCACTGGGCGGAGAAACGGATCGGGCACGAACGCGCTCTCGGCGCCTACGCCTGGCGTTGGGTGCTCGATGCGGGTGTGCCGATTGCCGCCGGGTCCGATTTCCCTGTCGAGCTGGAGCGGCCGGTGATCGGCCTGATGGCGGCGGTGACGCGGCAGAATACAAGGCGGAAGCCGGAGGGAGGCTGGCACCCGCAGCAGCGCCTGACCCTCGACGAGGCGCTGCGCGCCTACACCGAGGGGGCCGCCTATGCCGCCTTCGAAGAGGACCACAAGGGACGCCTCTCACCCGGCATGTGGGCCGATCTGACCGTCCTCTCCGAGGACCTCCGACGGATCCGTCCGACCTCCATTCACCAGGTCTCGGTCGGCTACACCATCGTCGGCGGTCAGGTGATCTACGAGGTGCCGTGAGCCTCCCGGGCCCGGACCACTCCATGCAGGCCCTCGCCGTCCGATGATCAACCGCACCCGGCGCCCTCCTTGTTCCGGGCCTGGTTTTTCCCTATCTTCTGCTTGTGTTTTGGAAAGGTCTTTTCCATGCTCGCCGGAGCACCCGGGATCCTGGTCAGGGCGCTCCCTGTGGCGCCGACTGCGGAGCTGACATGCGTTTCGTGACCATGGGCGACGCCAAATATTTCCGCACGGCGCTGTTCTCCGCCCGGCAGTCGGCCCGCTTCTATCCCGACCGGCGCTTCCTTCTCTACGATTGGGGCTTTGACGATGCGCAGCTCGAGCGTCTGCGCGCCCTGCCCGGGGTCGAGATTCGTCACTGGAGGGACAGGCTGGTCGATGCCGCGCGCATTTTTCCGCCTCGCTCGGCGTTCAGGACGTTCATCAAGAAGCATCTCTTCCGGGATCCCGATCTGCGCATTCCTCTTGCCCAGTGGCAGAAGGAGCTGCTGCTGGATGAGAAGTGCTACTGCCTTCTCGACGCGGCCGGCCGCCTCGACGGGCCGTTCCTGTTCCTCGACGCCGACGCCTTCATCGTCAACCGGGTCGACGATCTGCACGATCCCGCCGCGGACGTTGTCGTGACCCTGAGGCCGCAGCGGGAGATCGAGGCGGCGCACCGGCGCGGCTCGGTGGGTGATCTCAATTCCGGGGTGATCGCGTTCAACGGCGACCGGGAAAAGACCCTCGCCTTCATCACCGAATGGATCAAGGAGATGCACATTCTCAACCTGAGACGGCACCTCCTGTCGGAACAGACGGCCCTCGCGCGGCTGGTCCTGAGAGCCGATCCGAACGCCTTCCGGCAGCCGGAAAGCCGTGTCGAGCTGAAGCTGGGCGGGCTCACCATCCGCTGCCGCATCGTGCCGACCGAGAGGTACAACTACAATGCCGTGGAGAACGGGTTCGATCCGGAGGAGAACCGCATCCTGCACCTGAAGAGCGGGCGGGGGTTTTCCACGGCGCTGGACGATGTCGAGGCCGCGCTCGCCCGTATCGAGGCGAGCCGGAGCCGAGCGTGATCGCCCCATGAGCCCCGTCCGCCAGTCACCGCGACCGATCGACCGCACCCTGCCGGAGGAGATCGTCGCGATCTGCGCGGCCGAGCGGGACTCCTTCGCCCGCCGCCTGGATGGATTCCGGCACGAAATCAAGGGAGTCCTGAGCAGCGAGATGCTGATGTTCTGCGCCCTCAGCCGGCACCTCGGCGCCGGCATGGTCATCGAGAGCGGCCGGGCGCGCGGCAACAGCACCCAGGTCCTCGCCGAATACTTCGCCGGCCCCGGCGGCGCCAGCGTGTTCAGCGTCGAGTGCTTCAAGTACACGGAGGACTCGCTGATCGCGCTGCGCCGGCTCGCCGGCCGTCATCCCAACCTTCGGCTCCTGTTCGGCGACGCCTTCGCTCTGCTGCCCCGGTTGTGCGCGCGGCCCGGGCCGTGCACCGTCCTGATCGATGGCCCCAAGGGAAAATATGCGCTGCAACTGGCCGCCCGTCTGTTACGAAATGGCGACGTCCGGGGGGTGTTCATCCACGACTCCCATCAGGACGCGGAGGTCCGGCCGGCTATCGACCAGATCTTCCCCCGCACCTTCTCGTCCGATCATCCCGACTACGTGGAGGCCTTCCGCTCCCTGGACGGCCCGTGCTGGGAGGTCTACCGGAACTGGGATGGATACCGGGACTGGGGGCCCTGGGTGCGCGGGACGCGACGCATGCGGAGCTACGGCCCCACGCTGACCGCGATCTTCAACACACCGCAGGGGATCGATCGCGAGGCCGAGGTGGCCCGGCGGTTCTCGCTGCCGCCGCTCGCCACCACCGACCCGTGGCACCGGACGGTGCGCCGCGGACTGCGCGCCGTCGTGCCGCGCCGCTCCGAGCTTGCATATTTTCTCCGCTACCTCGGCCTGCGGCTGCGCCAGCGACCATGAACAACCTCATTCTGTTCGCCACTTACTGGAACGAGATCGACTGGATCCGGCCCTCTCTGGCGCAGATCGATCGGATCGATCCGATGGAGATCATCATCTGTGACGGATGCTTCGATCCGGATCGGCCCAACCGGTCGGCCGACGGAACCCGCGAGATCATCGCCCGGTTCGTCGACGAACGGCGCCATGCGCGCCTGATCCCGGCCGTGCGGCTGTCCCGGGCCGGACACTACCGGGAGTGGCTCCGCCCGTTGCCGCACGAGACCTCCGCTCGGTTCACCGTCGCCAAGCTGCGCGCGGCCCGGACCTTTCACCGGATTCATCTGTACCGGCTCAACCAGATGGCGACCTTCAATCTCATGATCCGCCTGTCGGAGCGCTTCCGTCCGGGGGCGTGGTTCATGACCTGCGATTCGGATCAGTTCTACGGCGATCAGACACTGACCGCCTTCGATCAGGTCAACCAGGATGTCCCGTTCACTCTGCTGACGTCGAAGGAATACACCTTCTTCGGAGGGTTCGATCGGTTCACTGATGCCTACGAGAAGCGCGACTACAACAACATGCCGCACCGGGTCTTCCCCGACACCCGCTTCATCCCGACCCGTCACCCCGCCAGGGTCGTCGACGGCCGCTATCGGATCTATACCGAGATCGAGACGAAGCGATACGCCGGTCCTGCGTATCATTACCATCTCAGGCCGGAGGAACGGATGGCGAACGGTTACGCCCTCGGCGACCGCCGGCCGCCATCCGCATCGCGCACCCGGACGAGGCCGTTTTCCGGCGAACACCCGTCGATCATCCGGGAGTATTTTCTCTCATGAACCCGCCCCTGTCGGTTCTGATGAGCGCCTGCAACGAGGAGGCGTTCGTCCCGGAGGCGATCGACAGCATTCTCGGCCAGACCTTCGAGGATTTCGAATTCATCATCATCGATGACGGCTCGACCGACCGCACGCGCGCGATCATCGAACGGTACGACGACCCCCGCATCCGCCTGCTGTGCAACAAGGGGAACCGGGGGCTCAGCTGGAGCCTCAACCACGGATTGCGGAGCTGCCGGGGCGAACTGGTCGCCCGCATGGACGCCAACGACATCTCCGCCCCGGCCCGGCTGGAGCAGCAGATGAACCTGCTCCGCTCCCGTTCCGACCTCGATCTGATCTGGACGGGCGCCGTCTACATAACCCGCGAGGGCGAACCGCTCTGCCGCAAACGATCCCCGGGGCTGCGGGAGGCGGTCGCTCTGCTGGAGACGTCGCCGTCCCCCCTGCCGGTCGGCAGGAACAACGTGAACCATATGACGGTCATGTTCCGGCGCTCCTCGGTGCTGCGCGTCGGCGGCTACTCGGAGCAGTACCGCTGGGGCCAGGACGGTCATCTCTGGTACCGGATGCTCAAGGAGGGCGCGCGGTTCGCCTTCATCGAAGAGCCGCTGATGAAGATCCGCCTGCTGCCGCAGAGCGTCACCGCGGCCCGTCACGGGCATGCCACGGTGCCCGAGCACGAGTACTACGCCAACGTCTGCCGGCTGAACGGCCACTACCAGCAGGCCCTGAGACAGGTCTCCCGGATGCCGTGGAGCTTCGGCAAGCTGCGCCTCTACGCCAGCACGCTCAAGCAGCGGCTGGTGTCGCCCTGATGGACCCGATCACCTTGATCGGCAGCTATCCCCCGCCTTACGGCGGCGTCTCGGTGCACATCAAGCGGCTCAGGTCGTTTCTGCAAAGGCAGGGAGTCGAGGTCACGGTGCTCGCCGACCCGGGCTCCGGCAGCGACGGCGGGCGGGTCATCACGACGCGCCTCGGGCTCCCCTGGTATCTGCGACGGATGCTCCCGGGCGAGCGCCGCCTGTTCCACTTTCACACCTCGGGGATCGACTCCGCCAGGCTGCGGGCCATGTCGCTGCTGGCGCGGTGTGGCCGCAAGGTGATCCTCACACTGCACAGCCTGCGCGAACCGGCGGGCGCGCGCAACCCGCGACTCACCGCAGCGGCGCTCTGCTCCTTCCCGCGCATCGTCTGCGTGGGGCCGGCCATCCACAGCCGACTGCTCGAACTCGGCGTTCCTGAGGCCCGGGTCGAGGTCATTCCGCCCTATCTTCCACCCGAACAGACCGACGAGGCACGGCGATCGATCGAGCCGGAAGTCGATCGATTTCTCCGCTCCCATCGCCCGATCTTCACCGCCAGCGCCTACCGCCTCATCTTCCATGACCACCAGGATCTCTACGGCCTCGACATGTGCATCGATCTCTGCCGCCAGTTGCTCCCCGATCATCCGCAGCTCGGATTCGTGTTCGCCCTGCCCGAAATCGGCGACGAGGGCTACTTCGCCGCCATGCAGGAGAAAATCGCCGCGACCGGAATCGGCGCCCACTTCTGCTTCGCGCGCTCCGCGGCCGAATACTGGCCGATCATCGAGCGCTCCACGGTCCTGGTGCGGCCGACCAGCACCGACAGCTACGGGATCTCGGTCATGGAAGCGATCGATCTCGGGGTGCCGGCGATCGCCAGCGACGTCTGCCGCCGGGCGCCCGGCGCGATTCTGTTCCGCAACCGCGACTTCGAGAGCCTCCTGGAGACCAGCCGGAGGGTTCTCGACCATGTCGTAGAGTACCGGGACGCCCTGACCGGGTACCGGACCGGGGGCGCGGGCGAGGCGATTCTGTCACTCTACCGGGAGGTTCTCGAGGAGACGCCGCACCAGGGAGGCCGGAGATGACCTGGCGGCTCAAGGAAGAGCCGCGCCAGCGCCAGGCCGTGCGAAAATGAACGTCGATGAAGAGAGAGCGATTTCAGCAACTCGTACGGGACGCGCTCGATTCGCTTCCCGAGGACTTCCGCGTGCATCTCGATAACGTGGCGGTGGTGATCGCGGATCGGCCACCACCCGAGCTCGATGCGGGCGACGACGCAGGGGAGGGCTCGCTGCTCGGCCTGTACGAGGGGAACCCGCTTCCCGAGCGCACGCTCGACGACAGCCTGGTGCTGCCCGACATGATCACCATCTTCCAGGCGAACGTCGAGGCGATCTGCGCCACCGACGACGAAATACGCCACGAAGTCCGGCTCACTGTGCTGCACGAGATCGCCCACCACTTCGGGATCGATGATGATCGTCTCGACGAGCTCGATTACTGACGTGCGGCACCGGCCGTCGTTTCTCCTGCCGGCGCTGGCTGCCCTGTTCATTCTCGCCTGCGTGCCGGCGGCGGCCGCGAAGCCGAAGGACGCGCTCAAGCCGGCCGAATTGCGCAAAGCGCTGCAGAAGGTCGAGAAGCGGCTGCAAAAGGCGGAAGACGCGCTGGAGGACGGCAAGAGCGGCCGGGCCAGCACGCTGCTGCGCCTCGCTGATGAGGACCTGGTATTTTTTATGAATGGTTCGAGGCTGGAACCCCTTCTCGAAATGATGGCACGCGCCCGCCAGGCGGTCGGTGAACCGGAAATGAAGGGAGCCCACGAGGCCCTGCTGGCGATCCGGGCCGGGATGAATCCGCTCTCCGATTACATCATGAGACGGGACGCGGAGGTCGCCTATCGAGCCGCGCGCCGGGCGGCGGAAGAGGCCGACCTCGAGGCCTACGTCAAGGCCCTGCATGGACTCGACACCGCCCTCCTCGCGCCGCTTCTCATGGCCCGCATCACGACGGCGCGGGGCGCGATCGCCGGCGGTCGTGCCGCCATGGTGGGACAAGACATGGAGGCCGGGCGCAGCGAGACGAAGGCGGCCCGCACGGCGATCCACGGCCTGCGGCTCGCCGCAGCGCTCAGCCAGGTCGTCTTCGGGCTGCAGATCGCCTCAGAATTCATTGCCGACGGCTATCCGATGGCCGCCCGTGAGCAGTTGCGCCAGGGAGGGCGCGCCCTGCGGCAGGCCATCAAGGTGGCCCCGGAGAAGTTGCAGGCCGATCTGCGGCAGGCGGAGGGGGACGTCAAGGGGGTCATGGACCGCCTCTCCAAACCGCTGCCGGAAGATCCCGAAACGCTGGCGGGCGCCCTGGCGGAGATGAAGACGCTGCGCCTGGGGCAGCAATGAACGGTCGCGGACGCCCTCTTCTTGGCAGCGTTCGGTTCATGTGTCAGAATACCGCTCTCATGTCTCCGCTACGCTCCCTGCTCGTTCCGCCGTTGCTGGCCGCATTCCTTTTCAGTCTCGCCCCCTCGCCCGCCGTCGCCCAGAAGCGCAACATCGGCGGGCCGGCCGACTACTACCTGCGCGAGAAGCTGGCCGGCCGGTTCGCCCGCGATTTGGAGCTGACGGCCGAGCAGTTAACCCTCGTGCTGGCCAACGGAGGCGTCTTTCTGTCGGGGAACGTGTCGACCTGCAACCTCAGGCTGCGGGCGGTGTCGACTGCGTCCGCCACCTTCGGCGTGATCAACGTCACCGACCTGATGACCGTGCAACGCAGCGATCTGTCGGACGACGCGCTGCGCACCGCCCTGCTCGACGTGCTCGGAGCGTACACCGAAAGCCTTCTGCTCGAAGACCTCGGGGTGACGGTGGACGACTCGGTCGCAACCCTGGCCGGCACCACGTCCAGCTTCTACGCCCGCATCAAAGCCGAGGAAGCCGCCGGAACCGTGTTCGGGGTGACGGAGATCGTCAACCGCCTGCAACCGCGCGACGTCCCATCGGGGACGGACGATGAGACCATCGCCGAGGCGGTCGTCTCCTATCTCGGTGATATGACGCAGTACTCCTACTCGGCTCAGATCGAGGTGGAGGTCGAGGACGGAGTGGTGAAGCTGTCGGGCGACGGCCGGCTCTACATGGCGCTGCGCCAGGCCTCGATGATGGCGGGATTAATCGGCGGTGTGAACCGAGTCGACTCGTCCATGAGGGTCGATCCCTCCTTCGGCATGAAGCAGCCGCTGGTGACGCGGGCCTCCCGCTAGGAAAAGAGATTCATCTGCCGCGTGTCGGGGTTGCGCTTCGGCCGGCCGGCTCTTGTCCGCCCTGACGGCGTCTCTCCGCCCTCCTGCGGCAGCGAAAAACCGGCGGCGGTCGATGGCCGATCCGCAGGCGCCGCGTCATCCGCGCGCGTCCCGGTGACCTCCGGGCCTGCGGTGATTCTCTCCCCATGCTCGGTGGGCGCCGGTCCGGCCGCCGCCATCTCGGCGCGGTACTGATCCTGCTGAACGGGACAGAGGTCGCGGTAGTCGCACCAGCGGCACAGGGCGCTCTCCTTCGGTGGGTGCTCGGTGGCCGCCTCGATCGTGTCGATCAGCTTGATGGTGCGGCGGCGGTGCTCGTCCAGCTCCGCCTCGGTGCGGCGCGAGTCGAGTGTCTGATCGAACGCCAGGTAGTGCCAGACGAGCCGCACCTCGCGGGCGTCGGGATACCGTCTGCGCACCCCCATCTCGTAGAAGGAAAGCTGGCGATCGCGGCGCAGGGCGAGATCCGACGGCAGCCTGCTGGAGGTCTTGTAATCGTGAATGGCGTAAATCCCTTCGCCGACCTTCGCCAGACGGTCGATGTACCCCTGCACCTGATAGCGTGATTCGAGATCGAGCGGCAGTTGCACACGCACCTCCAGGCCGACGGTGACGTCCTGGTCGAACGGGTGGTAGCTCTTGTAGTAGTTGGCGATGCAGCGCTCCCCGACGGCGCGATAATGTCCAGCGGAGAATTCCTTCTTGACGATGCGGATGCGGTCGGAGAAGGATTCGTCCCAGCCCTCGTTGAACCGGGTGACGAGCTGGCCGGCCGACGGGCAACGGCCCTCCCCCAGCTCCCGGTAGAGGAACTCCAGCACGCCATGGACCTGGTTGCCCATGAACGCTTCGATCCCCTGCACGTCCCGCCTGATCCGATCGATATAGCGGTAGCGGAACTGCAGCGGGCATTTCTCGAAGGTGCTGAGACGGGAATGCGAGTAGAGCGGCACGTGAGTCCTCCACCAGGGGCGCGCAGTATAGCATGCGGCCAACGGGGGCCACCGGGACCGCGTCCTCCCCCACGGGACACGTCAGATTTGTGAGATGACCTCACCCACCGGGGGGTGCACGTCAGATTTGTGAGATGACCTCACGGGGGCCCGGCTGGAATGGGGGGAACGGTTCTGCTACAATTTGCGGCCCTATCCGGGCTTACAATCAGGACGTCATTCGGGAAGTCAATCAGGCAGGATGTCAATTAGGATGCTGGTGGAGGAAAAACGATGACCATGAAGACTGTCACGCGGGAGCGCGCAGGGCTGCTGTCGCTCGCGATGATCATGATTCTCAGCCTGACATTCGGCGTCACCCTGGCGCGCGACGAAGAGAAGCCCGCCAAGCCGCAGACGACCGGGAAGGAGAGCGCCATGGAGGAGACAATGGAGGTCGCGGTCATCAAGACCACGATGGGCACCATCGTGGTCGAGCTCCTGCCCGACGTCGCCCCGAAGATGGTCGAGAATTTCAAAGAGCTGGCCAGCAGCGGCTTTTACAACGGCACGACCTTCCAGCGCGTCATCAACGGGTTCATGATCCAGGGCGGCGACCCGCTCTCCAAG
>CBDUYA010000091.1:0-10431 GCA_965371335.1 uncultured bacterium
GTGGTTTAATTTGTGGCGCGGGGCGGCCCCCCCCCCCCCCACGGCCGGGGGATCCGGGGAGCGGCACCCGTCTGCCGCCCCGCCGGGAACAGAGTCATTGTCCCACCCGGGACGGCCGCCGGACAGTCGTTCGTCAAACCGGTGGTGCATTCATGCAGCAGCATCGTGCTAGGATGCCCGGTATCTGGGCCGGGGAAATCGATGGGGCTTCTGAAGGGCGCATTCGAGGACTACAGTTCCCCTCTCGCGGGGCTCCCCGCGCGGCTCTACACCGGCTATATGTTCCTGACCCACGGGCTGGAAAAATGGACCGGCCGGTTCGGCGGAGACGAGTTGCGCGAACTCCTGGTCGAGTGGTCCGGAAGCACCCGCTACGAATTCTATGTCCCGTTTCTCGAGAGCGTCGCCATCCCGTACGCGCCGGTTCTTGCCATGGGGGTGACCGCCGCGGAGATCCTCCTCGGTGCGGCTCTGCTGCTCGGCTTTTCCACCCGGCTGGCGGCAGTCGGAGGCATCTTTCTGTGCCTCAACTTCGCCCTGGCGAGCGGGGCGGGACCGCTGACCGCCGAGGAGCCAATCGTCTTCATCGTGCTCCTTCTGACCGTCTGGGCGACTGCCGCCGGCCGCACTCTCGGACTCGACCGGGTCACCAAGGTTTTCCTGCCGCGCTGGGCCGCATGATTTTCCCTCCCGCACGGCGCCCGGAAACGATCCGTTCGCCCTTATAATCTCCGCATGCTGCACCGTGTGCCCGTAGCCCGCATCCTGGGGTTCCTGTTCGTCGCGACAGTCCTGCTCCTCTCCTGGATGGTCTATCAGGGGTACCGCACCTCCGCGGGGGGACTCAATGCGGGCGGACACATCCGCTTCGCGCTGTTCGGCATCGTCGTCATCCTCTTCACCCATACGATGACGCTCTTCTACTTCGTCGGCACCGGCAGCCGCATCAAGAAAGTCGTGCTCCAGTACGGGCTTTCAGCCGATTTCTTCCAGCGAACCGTCCGCTTCAAGGCTCGCCTTTTTCCGTGGCTCACCTTCACACCGCTGGTGACGATGGTGACCTTCATCATCGGAGGAGGTGCGCACACCCGGGTCCTCCCCGGGTGGGTTCACGGCACGCTGGCGCTGGCCGCTCTGGGGATGAATATCGTGACCGGGATCGTGGCGCTGCAATGTATCGCCGGGAACGTCACGCTCATCGACGAGATCGACGAAGCGCTTCCGGAAGACGCCGGGGAGTAATGGGAGCTAAGCGCTGCCGGGCGAACGGGGCGCCACCGTCTCGCGCGCATCCACGCGGCGTCCCGAACGCGGCACGGCGCAAGACTTCGGACAGGCTCGTGCGGATGTGGCCGCAGGTTGCCTACGGCCCGCCGAGAATCAGGGTGACCCCCATCGAGATCTGGAGAATATCCTGGTCAACACGGTTCGAGGGAGAATACTCGAACTGGCGGAGATCGACGCGAAAACCGACCTTCTCCGATCCGAAGAACCTGATGCCACCGCCGAAGTTATAAGTGAAATCGCTGCTCTCCCCGACATGCTCGTCGAGGATCGGCCGCAGCAGGGGCTCCGCCGTCAAACCAAATACCGAGGTATTAACGATTCCAGCTCCGCCGCTCAGGTAGGCGACGATTTTGTCGCGGCGGTGGAGGAAGAAGTTGTAGACGTAGTTGACCTCCCCGATGAGGATGTCGACGCTGAGGTCCTCTTCGATCGTTGTCACCGACTGAACCGCCCCCGTGGCGGCATCCTGAACCGTTGTCGTGTGGAACAGCTTCGCATCGGTTGAGGAGCCGGCAAGTGCGAATTCGATCATCTGGTGCTTGGTCCAGTTGAAGCCGAAGCGCAGGCCGAGGGAGAGGTCATCATCGATCTCGGAGTTGACAATGATGATCTCCGTCTGTCCGGGGCTCGGGGTGTCGGGACGGACCTCGAGAACATCGCCGAAGCCGGGCGTGCTCAGGCTGAGATGTCCGAGGAAGGGAAAGATCTCCCAGGCTCTTTCGCGGTTCTGCGCCCACGCCTCACCCGGCACAGCCAGCCAGGTCATGCCTGCCACGAACGCTGTCAGCATCATGAAACGTCGCATGGTTTCCTCTTCGGAGCTGTCAATCGACGTCGCATCTGTCGGAAAGGAGACCTACCTTTACAGATGGACAGTGCCCTGTCAAGAGCAAAATCAGCCGGGATGGGGGTCATCGCGGAGCCTGATCCGCACCCCACGATCGGGGCGGGCAAAGTCAGATCCGCTAGAATGAACCGGCCATGAGGCGCTGCGCGGGGAAATCCACGGCGCGGAGGTCGCCGGCCTGGAAACCGGTGTCCGGAGGAGGGGTGGATGGCTCGTGAGCCGGTCGAATCGCATCCCATACTGCAACTGCGCGGTCCCGACCGGGCCGAGCGGCCAGATTGGGTCGTGGTGGAGGAGCCGCTTGAAATACGGCTCGCCGGCGAGCCTCTGGCGGTGCTCATGCGGACTCCGGGCCACGATGTCGAACTGGCGGCGGGGTTCGCCCTGACCGAAGGGATCGTTCAGGCGGCGGATCACCTCGGCACCATCCGCTATTGCGACACCAGCGACGACTCCGCGGACAACGTCATTGACATCGGGCTCGCTCCCGGTGTCTCTTTCGATCGCGAGCGACTGCGGCGGAATTTCATGGCCAGCGCCGCCTGCGGTCTGTGCGGCAAGGCATCGCTGGAAGCCCTCGCGACCCGGGCCCGCCCGGTCCGGGACGGACCTCAGGTACACCGCAGCGTTCTGGAGATCCTTCCCGGCCGCCTTCGGGAAGCACAAATCGGCTTCGGACGCACGGGCGCCCTGCACGCCGCTGCCCTGTTCGACCCCGACGGTGCAACTCTAGTCTGCCGCGAGGACGTCGGCCGCCACAACGCCCTCGACAAAGCAATCGGCCACTCGATGCTGCACGACATTCCCCTTGCCGGCAGCGTGCTCCTGGTTTCCGGCCGCACCTCGTTCGAGATCCTGCAGAAATCGGCCGTGGCCGGCATCCCCATCGTATGCGCCATCTCCGGCCCCACCAGCCTCGCCATCGAGACGGCCCGCTCTTTCAACATCACTCTCATCAATTTCCTGCGGGGAAGTGACATGAACGTCGCGGCGGGCGCGGAGCGGATCCTCGATTCCTGACCCCGATCACCCAATCATGTAGAATACCTCGTCGCGCCGGACCAACAGGGCGGAGGGGCGCCGTGACGAGAGTGAGCGGTTCTGGAGGCAAGCGTGGATAAGGAAGTGTACTTTCAACGCGGGTTCGGTCTCAAGGATGAGGTCAAACCAAGCCTGCGGGCTGACTACCACAGCCGCATCATCGAGCAATTAAGGGAAAACGACTTCCGGCTGCAGATCGGCGAACTGACCTTTCTCGTGGCCCGGGAGTTCGGTTTTTGCTACGGGGTGGAGCGGGCGGTGGAGTACGCCTACGAGACGCGGAAGAAGTTCCCCCATCGCACCATCTACCTGACCGGTGAGATCATCCACAACCCGCACGTCAACGCCCGCCTCAAGGAGAAAGGGATTCTCTTCCTGCACGAGATAGGCAGCGGGTCGGGCTTCGAGGTGGTCAAGGCGGCGGACGTGGTCATCCTGCCCGCCTTCGGGGTCACCGTGCAGGAACTCGCACTGCTGCGCGACAAGGGATGTGTCCTGGTCGATACCACCTGCGGCTCGGTGCTGAACGTCTGGAAGAACGTTGATCGATTCTCCGCCATGGGGTTCACCGCGCTCATTCACGGCAAGTACGCTCACGAGGAGACCCGGGCAACCGCCTCCCGCACGACGCAGTTCGCGGGGGGGCGTTACCTCGTCGCACGCGATCGCGAAGAGACCACGGTCGTCTGCGACTACATCCGCCAGGGAGGAGTCGCGTCTGCCTTCCTGCAACGGTTCGCAAAGGCCTGCGCCCCCGGCTTCGACCCCGACCTCGACCTGGGACATATCGGACTGGCGAACCAGACCACGATGCTGTCAACGGAATCCCTTGAGATCCAGGAGATGATCCGTCGCGCCCTCTCCGATCGATACGGCGAAGACCAGATCGGGCGGCACTTTCAGGCTTTCGATACGATCTGCAGCGCCACTCAGGATCGCCAGGATGCCATCATCGAACTGATTGCCCGCAAGCCCGACCTGATGATCGTCATCGGCGGATACAACAGCAGTAACACCAACCACCTGGCCGCCCTCGCCCTGCGCAGCGTGCCGACTTACCACATCGAGGACGCGTCCCGCATCGAATCGGCGGAGGCGCTGCGCCACAAACCGTACGGCCAGCGCAGCGAAGTCGTGACCCGCGGGTGGCTCCCGGACGGCCCGGTGAGTGTCGGGCTGACGGCGGGTGCATCGACGCCGAACAACAAGATCGGCGAGGTGATCACCACGCTCGCGGCGTTGCGGGACGCGGCGCTCTGCGGAACTGCGCCCCCTGATCCAGTGAACGTCGTCGCCTGACGTTCCCTTCCTTCAGGAGTCTGTCGATCAGTTGCCCGAGCACCCGGCAGCACTCCCCCGCGCCGTCCATCTCCTGCAGGCTCCCCCAGCCGCCTCAATATGGTCGCGGCATCCAGGTTGAGCGTCTGGCGAAGGGTGTCGACGGCGGAAGCGAACGGGATGTTCACGTTGACCGGGGCGGCGTGGCCGGGTGGCCTCGTGTTGTCTCGGAGACCGGCAGTATGATACCGTGCCTGCAATTTCGGGGGGTGCGGATGGGCCAGTACGAACGTCACGTATTCGTCTGTACCCACGGCGATTACTGCCCGCTCGAAGGCTCGGTCGAAATCCATCGTCTTCTGAAGAAGGGAATCGCCGCGCGCGGTCTGCAGGACAGTATCCGCATCAACAAGGCGGGCTGTTTCAGCCAGTGCGGTCATGGACCGATGGTGATTGTTTACCCCGAGAATATCTGGTACGGCGACGTGAGCGAGGGGAAGGCACGCCGCATTCTGGAAGAGCATTTCGTGGGGGGACGACCGGTGAGTGAATTTGTCTATCAGGCGCCCGCGGGACCGAACAAGAACGGGTCCCGCATGGCCGCCATCACCGCCGCCCGGCGGGCGGCGGAGCGCGGGCCGTCCGAAGGCGCCCGCTGACCAATCGGCGGATGCGATGATTCCTAAACGCTCCAAGTGGTTGTCGCTCACGGGATTGGAAGGAGCCGCGGCAGGCCTGGCCGCGGCGCTGCTTGTCCGTCTGCTCACCGGCCAGCAGGGTGCGGCCATCCGCAACGTGAGCTCCTTCACCCTCGTTCTGGCGGGATACTCCCTGGGCGTGATTTTCGCTTATGCCGCAGGCCAGAAGCAACTGATCGCCTACATCCTGCGCCTCCGCGAGGAGCTTCGCCTCAGCCAGGATCACCTGATGGAAGGCGCCGCGTTCCGTTCGCTCGGCACCTACCTCGACGCCACGGCCGACACCACTGCCGGACCGTTGCAGACGCTTCGTGAGCATGGGGAGACGCTGGCCAGTGACCCCACCCTCAGGAACTCGGCCCGGGAGAAGGCCGACCAGGTGCGCCGCGGGTGCGACTCCCTCGCGACAGCCCTCGGTCCCCTCGCCGGGTATTCACTCACGCGGTCGGCACGGGCGCCGTTCAACGTCAATGGCCTCATGCGGGAAGCGATCGACCTCTGCCGCCACCGCGCCGAGGAGAACAAGATCGTCTTCAGCGAACACTACGCCGTCGTGCCACCGGTGTTCGGCTCGGCGAGACGCATTCAGCAGGCCCTGCTGAACGTCGTGATCAACGCCATCGAGGCGATGCCTCATGCGGGGGGAACCATCACGATCGAGACCGCTCACACGGACGGCAAGGTCCTGGCGACGGTTCGCGACGCCGGCATCGGTATCCGTCCCGAGCACCACGCTCGAATCTTCGAACCGTTCTTCACAACCAAGCCGGACAAGAGCAGCTCGGGGCTGGGGCTGTGGGCGACACGGGAAATGCTGACCCTGATCGACGCCACCATTGAGGTGAGCAGCAAGCCGCACGAAGGAACGGTGGTCGCCATCACTTTCCCCGCCGCGGCGCCGCTGCGCACCGGGCGCACCGGCACCGTCAACCCACCCGAGCTGGCGCGGAACACCGCGGATGAGGGAGATCGCCGGATCGCCTGACGGTCAGTCGCGCACCGGGCGCAGAAGCCCGACGAGGATGTACCCGGCGATGCTGGGGTTCTCCTTCAACCTCCGCAATGAGTACGCGTACCAGTTGGCACCGTAGGGGACATAGACCCGCAGTCGATGTCCATCCCGACGGATGATGCTGCGCAGCTTTTCGTCGACCCCCAGGAGCATCTGGAACTCATACGCGGTGCGCGGCACGTTGCGCCGGCCGATCAGATCGAGCGCCTCCCACACCACCGCCTCGTCGTGCGTCGCGATCCCGACGCGGTACCCCCGGTCGAACGCCTCTTCCAGGAGCCGGCGGAAATTGCGGTTGACGATCCACCGGTCGCGGTAGGCGATCTTACGCGGCTCCACGTAGATTCCCTTGCAGAGCCGCACGCTCGCCCCTTCCGGCAGGGCCCGCAGATCGGCGAGACTCCGGCGCATGCAGGCCTGCAGCACGACGCCGACGTTATCGAGACCCTCGTCACGCAAGCGGCGGTAGAGTTCCAGCGTGGTCGTGGTGCAGCTCGAATCCTCCATATCGATGCGCACGAAGGTGCCCAGCCGATCTGCTTCTCGAACCAGCCTGCGCGTGCTCTCCAGGCAAAGGTCGAAATCCATCTTCAGGCCGAGCTGCGTCGCCTTGACGGAAACATTGGCGTCGATGCGCATCTCGTCGATCGCCGTGAGAGCGGCGAGATATTCATCCACGGCCCCGGCAACCAGCGACGGATGTGAGACGCTCTCGCCGAGCACATCGAGCGTCGCCATAAAGCCCTCGCCGTTGAGCCGCTGCACCACTTCGAGCGCCGCTCGCAGATCGTCTCCGGCGATGTAGCGCCGCGAGACCCGCCGGACGATCGAGCGAGGCACGAAAGGAAGTGTTCGGGACAGAATGTAGTTCAAGGCACTCACCGCACGATCCCCGTCAGTTTAGTCGAGTCTAGTCGAGCCCCAGGGGCCTGTAAAGCGGCATCCTTCCGGCTTCCCGCCCCGCATGGTGAAACGCCCCGTATCCCGGTGAACGGTATGGTGGCGCTGTTTGACACGCGGTTGTGCCTTGTCTATATTGGCGTCTCCCCTGTAACCATCAAATCGAAAGGTGAGTCGTGTGAAGAAGAAGGCACGAAAATCTCCCACCCCGAAACCGGCGGCCGGCATCGATGTCCTGCTGAAGGAGAAGCGGGTCTTCAGGGCGCCGCCATCGTTCAGAAAACAGGCCAACGTTTCGGATCCCGACGTTTACCGCCAGGCGGCCCGTAACCCGGAGGCCTTCTGGGCGGCGAGGGCGGAGGAGCTCACCTGGTTTCGTCCCTTCCGCAAGACTCTTGTCTGGAAGCCTCCGCACGCCCGCTGGTTCGTTGGTGGCCGCACCAACCTGAGCTACAACTGCCTCGATCGCCACCTCGATTCAGCCACGCGCAATAAGGCGGCGCTCATCTGGGAAGGAGAGCCGGGCGACGAGCGGACCATGACCTACGCTCAGTTGCACCGTGAGGTCTGCCGGTTCGCCAACGTCCTGAAGGGGCTCGGGGTCCGGAAGGGTGACCGGGTCACCCTTTACCTGCCGATGATCCCGGAACTGGCGATCGCGATGCTGGCATGCGCCCGGATCGGGGCGGTCCACAGCGTCGTGTTCGCCGGCTTCTCCGCGGAGTCATTGCGGGATCGCATCAACGATTCCCGATCGATGGTGCTGATTACCGCCGACGGCGGCCACCGGCGGGGCCGCCAGATCCCGCTGAAGCGGATCTCCGATGAGGCGCTCGAAGGCGCGCCGAGCGTCCGCCATGTCGTGCTGGTGCGCCGGGGCGGGTTCCCGATCCACGTGCAGGAGGAACGGGACCACTGGTGGCACCGTCTCATGGAGGATGCCTCCGCCGACTGCCCGGCCGTGCCGATCGACTCCGGTGACATGCTGTTCATCCTCTACACCTCGGGAACGACCGGGAAACCGAAGGGGATCGTGCACACCACAGGCGGCTACATGGTCGGCACCTACACCACCAGCCGCTGGGTGTTCGATCTGAAGGCCGAGGATGTCTACTGGTGCACGGCCGACATCGGCTGGGTCACGGGCCACTCCTACGTCGTCTACGGCCCTCTCGCCAACGGCGCCACCGTCCTGATGTACGAGGGAGCACCCGACTGGCCGGATCGCGGGCGCTTCTGGCAGCTGTGCGAAAAACATGGCGTGACGATTCTCTACACCGCCCCGACCGCCATCAGGACCTTCATGCGCTGGGGTACCGAGTGGCCGGCGAAATACGACCTCTCCTCCCTGCGGCTGCTCGGCTCGGTCGGCGAACCGATCAATCCGGAGGCGTGGATGTGGTACCACCGCCATATCGGTGGCGAACGCTGCCCGATCGTCGATACGTGGTGGCAGACCGAGACCGGCATGATCCTGGTGACGCCGCTGCCCGGCATCACCCCGACCCATCCCGGCTCGGCCAGCCGCGCGTTTCCCGGCGTTCACGCCGAGGTGCTGGACGAGGAGGGCAACGTGATCAAGGAAGGGGGCGGCTACCTGGCGATCACACGTCCGTGGCCGGCCATGCTGAAGACCATTTACGGTGACGACCAGCGCTACATACGCGAGTACTGGTCAAAGTGGGGCCGGAAGACCTATTTCCCCGGCGACGGCGCGCGGCGGGACCGGCAGGGTAACTTCTGGCTGCTCGGACGGGTCGATGACGTTCTCAACGTCGCCGGCCACCGTATCGGCACGATGGAAGTGGAGAGCGCGCTCGTCGATCACCCCGCCGTGGCCGAGGCGGCGGTCGTCGGCCGCGCCCACGACATCAAGGGTCAGGCGATCGCGGCCTTCGTGACCGTCAAGGAGGGGCTCCCGACGAACGAGCGGACGGTCGTGGAACTGAAGAAGCACGTGGTGCAGAAGATCGGGGCTCTCGCCCGTCCGGACGACATCATCTTCACACCGGATCTGCCCAAGACCCGCTCCGGCAAGATCATGCGCCGCTTGCTGCGCGACATCGCCGACGGCAGGGCGCTTGGCGACACAACCACCCTGGCGGACCCCTCGGTGATCGAGGCCCTGAAGCAGAAGTACATGGAAGACTGAAGGAAACAGGCGGGGCCGGCAGGAATCAGACCAGCCGCTTCAAGCCCGCCCTACCTCCGCGCTCCACCCCGTGCCGCCCCGACTCTGCCGAACAGCCTGCGGGCGATCCAGAGAATCGGATCGTAGTAGCGGTCGACGACCCGTTCCTTGATCGGGATGATTCCGTTATCGGTGATCCCGATGTGCTCCGGACAGGCTTCGGTGCAGCAGCGGGTGATGTTGCACAGCCCCGATCCGAATTCCCTGCGAATCGCCGGGATACGGTCGTCCGAGTCGAGCGGGTGCATCTCGAGTGAGGCCAGCCTGATCATGAATCGCGGCCCGACGAACCGATCCTCGAGATCGCGGTCGCGCAGCACGTGGCAGACGTCCTGGCAGAGGAAGCACTCGATGCACTTCCTGAACTCCTGCACGCGATCGATGTCCTGCTGCATCATGCGATGCTCCCCGTCGGCGCCACGCGGCACCGGCTTGAACGGGGGGATTCGTTTGTTCTGCTCGTAATTCCAGGAGACGTCGGTCACCAGGTCACGCAGTATCGGAAAGGCCTTCATCGGCTGTACCATGATCAGTTCGTCGGAGCCGAACTCGTTCATCCGGGTCATGCAGGCCAGGCGCGGCTTCCCGTTGATCTCCATGCTGCACGAGCCGCACTTGCCCGCCTTGCAGTTCCAGCGAACGGCGAGATCGTTGGCCTGCTTTGCCTGAATGCGATGGATGGCGTCGAGGATCACCATTCCCTGATCGACCTCGACGGCGTAATCGACGAACTTCCCGCCCGCGGGATCCCCTCGCCAGATGCGGAAGCGTCGCTCAGGCATGACGACCCTCCAGCTCCTCGAGCGTCGCGTAGGCGATCTTCCTGAGTTCCTCCGGCGGCTCGGGGCGCTGCACCTTGCGGGTCTCCATGCCGTCCTTTCCCCTGCGGATGACGATGTTCACCTTCTGCCACTCCTCCTGCTCCCCGGGATAGTCGACCCGGGTGTGCGCGCCCCGGCTCTCCTGCCGCTCCAGCGCCCCGCGGGCCACCGCCTCCGCGGTGATCAGCAGGGAGCGGATATCGAGCGCCGCGTGCCATCCGGGGTTGTACTGCGAGGCGCCGTAAGCCTTCACCCGGGCCGCCTCCCCCTTCAGGCTCTCGAGAGCGGTGAGCGCAGCCCTGATCTCTTCGTCGCTGCGCACGATGCCGATCCCCCGTCCCATCAGGTCCTGCAAC
>CBDUYA010000092.1:0-10148 GCA_965371335.1 uncultured bacterium
TCACCTTCATCTCGCCGCTGGGAATATCTGATCGGGATCGAGGCGATCCTGCTTCGGGTTGAATGCGACATCGCTCGCGGCCTTCCGGGGGTCCACATGGTCGGTCTCCCCGATGCGGCGGTGCGCGAAAGCGCCGATCGAGTGCGCTCGGCTCTGCGCAGCGCCGGATTCCGGATCCCGCCTCGCCGCATCACCATCAATCTCGCCCCGGCCGATCTCCGCAAACAGGGTTCCGCTCTCGATCTGCCGATCGCTCTCGGGATTCTCGCCGCAAGAGGAAAGGTGCCGGCGGAGCCGCTGGCAGGCCTCCTGGTGATGGGCGAACTGGCCCTCGATGGCTCGGTTCGCGGTGTGCCCGGGTGCCTGCCGGCCGCTCTGGTGGCGCGTGCGCACAAACTCAGGGGACTGATCGTGCCGATCGACAACCGGGAGGAGGGACTGGCGGTCCCCGGACCGGAGGTCTTCACCGCCGGCCACCTCAACGATGCCATCGCAGTTCTGCGGGGCGAACGGAGGCCCGAGCGAAGGGACGCTCCAAGGGATCAGCCGAGGGGCGGGGAGCAGCTACCCGATCTCGCCGATATCCGCGGACAGCTCTGCGCGCGGCGGGCCCTGGAGGTCGCGGCGGCGGGCGCCCATCACCTGCTGATGGTCGGCCCCCCGGGGTGTGGGAAGACGATGCTGGCGACCCGCTTCCCCGGGATTCTGCCGCCGCTCGAATTGGAAGAGGCGATTGAGATTACCTCGATCTACAGTGCCGCGGGACTGATTTCCGGCGCTGGCCTGATGAAGCGGCGCCCGTTCCGGGCGCCACACCACACCATCAGCGGTGTCGGGCTCGTCGGGGGCGGGCGGGGACCGCGCCCTGGAGAAGTGACGCTGGCCCACCATGGGGTTCTGTTCATGGATGAGCTTCCCGAGTTCGGCAGGGGAACGCTCGATGTGCTGCGACAGCCTGTCGAGGAAGGAGCGGTGCGTCTGACCCGGGCGAACCGAACCACCCTCCTGCCGGCCCGTTTTGCCCTGGTGGCGGCGATGAACCGCTGCCCGTGCGGTCAACTCGGGCGGAGCGATCGGCCCTGCGGCTGCACGCCGGCGGCGGTGGCGTCCTATCGGGCGCGGGTCTCGGGCCCTCTCCTCGACCGCTTCGACATCCAGGTCGAGCTGGCGCCGGTCTCGCTGGCCGAACTCGGCCAGGACAGTCCCGCCGAGGACAGCGGTGTCGTGGCGGCGCGGGTCGAACGGGCCCGTCAGTGGGGGCGGGAGCGGGAACGCCGGGCGGGCGCCTCGAGGGCCCCGCGAGGCCGGCGCCGGCGGGCGGCGGTGGCCGACCTCGACCGGCCGGCGCGGCGTCTCCTGCTGACAGCGGTGAGCAGGCTGGGGCTCTCGGCCCGGGCCCACGACGCCATCGTCCGGGTGGCCCGCACCATCGCCGATCTGTCAGAAAGCGAGGCAATCGGGGTGCCTCATGTCGCCGAAGCGGCACAGTACCGTGCGTTCGATCGGAGTGAGGAGGCCTGACTGAAAGTGCGGCCACGACCGGTCGGAATGGATGCCCGATTGACATGCCCGCGACCTTTTGGCTAGGATTCCCTATCCGGATCAGATGAGCGATGAGCGGCCGGCGCCTGGGGCCATCGAGCGGGCCCAACTTCGCGAATCCGGCTTCGTGGAGTGTCCGCAGCGTGGGTACCAAGATCAAACTCGCACTGGGAAGCCGTATCAACTACGTCGATCTCGTCCATGAGATGGCGGAAGATCTCGCTCGCGGATCCCATTTCCCGAAGGCGGCGGCGCTCGATATCGCCCTGGCGGTGCGAGAAGCATTCATCAACGCCGTCAAACACGGCAACGACAACGACGCGGCCAAGAAGATCGAGGTGGAATTCGAAACGAACGCCAGCCGCTTCATCGTCCGGGTGAGAGACGAGGGCGAGGGGTTTGATTGGGATCGGCCGGCCGACCCCCTGGCGGAGGAGAATATCTCGCGCCCTTGCGGCCGGGGTATATTCTTCATGAAGCACTTCGTGGATCGAGTGGCCTTTCAGAAGCTCCCGGGCAAGGGCACGGAGGTTCTGCTCGAAAAACACCTGCAACCGGCCGCCGGCGACGGAGAGGCCATGAAACGGAGGAAGGAATGAAGTCGAGCGTGCGCCAGGATGGCAACGCAACCGTCATTAATCTGTCCGGAAAGATTACGATCGGAGATGGCGACCTGAAGCTGCGCGAGGTGGTGAACACTCAGCTGGACGAGGGGCGCAAGGCGATCCTCCTCAACCTGAGCAGTGTCTCCTACATGGACAGCGCCGGCATTGGAGAGCTCGTCGCCTGCTTCAAGCGCGCGGTGGAGAAGGGGGCGAAGATCAAACTGGTGAATCCGAGCGGCAAAGTCCAGGACCTGCTCATCCTGACCCGTCTGCAGGAGATCTTCGAGATCTTCCGCGATGAGCGGGAAGCCCTCAGCAGCTTCTGATCCCTCCGCCCCCGGCCGTCATCCCGGCTTTTCGTCAATCGGGGAGCTTTTTCTTCAACTCCGCAAGAAAATTGAGCGCTTCCAGCGGGGAGAGTGCGTCGAGGTCGGCGCTCCTCAGGGCCCCGATCGCGGGATCCTCCTCGGGCGGGAACAGGCCGAGCTGGGAGGATCGTTCACCCTCCTCCTGCAGAATCCCACCTTCCGGGGCTGCGTGCAGGCGGCGCGCCAGCTTCGGTTTTCCGTCCCGCGACAGCTCGTCGCGTTCAAGATTGAGCAGAACCTCGCGCGCCCGCTCGATGACCGGGGAGGGGATTCCGGCGAGGCGGGCGACCTGGATGCCGTAGGAGCGGTCGGCGGCGCCGTCCTCGACCCGTCGAAGAAACACGATCGAATCGTTCCATTCGCGCACCCGCATGGTGAGATTCCTGACCCTCTTTCTGAGCAGCGCGAGCTCCGTCATCTCGTGATAGTGGGTGGCGAAGATGGTGCGCGCCGCGACCTCCGGTGTGTCGTGAAGATACTCCACCACGGACCAGGCGATCGACAGGCCATCGAAGGTCGAGGTGCCCCGCCCCACCTCATCGAGCAGGATGAGCGATCTCGGCGTGGCATTGTTGAGGATGTTGGCCGTCTCGTTCATCTCAACCAGAAAGGTGCTTTGTCCGCGGGCCAGATTGTCGGACGCGCCGACACGACTGAAGATCCGATCCACCAGGCCGATTTCGGCCTCGGCAGCGGGAACGAAGGACCCGGCCTGCGCCATCAGAACGATGAGAGCGACCTGCCGAAGGTAGGTCGATTTCCCCCCCATGTTCGGGCCGGTGAGGATCAGGACCTGGCGGGTCACATCGTCCATCAGGCAGTCGTTGGGAATGAATCGCTCCTTCTGGAGCAGTCGCTCCACGACCGGATGCCGGCCTTCGGTGATGCGGATCTCCTTGCCCTCGCTCACCCGGGGGCGCACGTATCCGTGGCGCGCCGCCGCCTCGGCCAGGGCCCCAAGGGCGTCGATGACGGCGAGAGCGTGGGCCGTCGCGCGGAGCCGGGGGGCAACCTCCACCACCTCGTTGCGCAGCGCGACAAACAGGTCGTACTCGATGGCGGCGATGCGTTCCTGAGCGTTCAGCACCCGCGCCTCATACTCCTTCAGCTCCGGCGTGATATAGCGCTCGGCGTTCACCAGGGTCTGCTTGCGCACGTATTCGCCGGGCACCCGATCGCGATTGGCGTTGCTGATCTCGATGTAGTACCCGAAGACCTTGTTGTAGCGCACCTTGAGGGAGGTGATCCCGGTGCGCTGGCGCTCCCGTTTCTCCACCGCGGCAAGATAGGCGTGTCCGTCACGTCTGAGGCCGCGCAGCTCGTCCAGATCGGCGTGAAAGCCGACCCGGATAATCCCGCCGTCTCTGAGCGTGGCGGGTGGCTCGTCGGCCAGAGCCTGCGAAAGGCGATCGTGGAGTTCGCCGAGGGTGTCGAGACCGGTGACCAGCCGGGAGAGAAGAGGGGGTGTGAGAGCGACCGCCCGAGCCGCAATGGGCGGCAGGGCGCCGAGCGAATCCCGCAGCGCGGCGAGATCCCGGCCGTTCGCCGCCCCGAGAGAACAGCGTGCGAGAAGGCGCTCGAGGTCGTGTACGTCGCGCAGCCGGGTCGCCAGTTCCGCGCGCTCCGTCGTCTGTTCGACCAGGAAGCCGACCGCATCAAGCCGCTCTTCGATGCGCGATACCGACAGCAGTGGTGCGAGGAGCCAGCCGCGCAACATGCGGGCGCCCATGGCGGTCTCGGTCCGATCGAGAACAGCCAGCAAGGTGCCGTCCCGGCCTCCGTCACCGGCATTTGCCACCACCTCGAGGGTCCGGCGCGTGGTCGTGTCGAGCCTCATTTTCTCAGCCGGCTCGTGCCAGGCGAGGCGGGTGACATGTTTGAGGTCGGTCTTCTGCGTGCCCTGCAGGTAACGGATGAGGGCTCCGGCGGCGCCGATCGCGATATCGTGGCCGTCGCACCCGAACCCGTCGAGCGAGGCGGTTCCGAAACGACTCAGCAGTGTTTCGTACGCGGTATCCCTGGCGAAGGTCCACGATGGGGCGTCGCTGATCAGGGAGCGCTCCAGCGTCTCTGGGGCGAGGACGTCATTCAGGGAGGTGCCTTCGGGCTGGAGGATTTCCCTTGGAGCGAAAGCGGCGACCTCGTCCCGCACGGTCTCCCGGGCCGACTCACCCCGATGCTCTGAGAGGCGAAATTCTCCGGTCGACAGATCGAGATAGGCGCAGCCGAAGCCGTCGGAGGGGCGGCCGCGGGCGGGCGAACCGGCGGCTACCAGCGCGGCGATGTAGTTCGGCTCGCGCTCCGGCAGCTGCGACGGGTCGGTCATGGTGCCGGGGGAAACGACCCTCGTTACGGCCCTCCTGACGATTCCCCGGGCCAGCTTCGCATCCTCGACCTGGTCGCAGATCGCGACGCGGTGCCCCTGACGGACAAGTCGGGCGATGTAGCCTTCGGCCGCATGGAAGGGGACGCCACACATCGGCATTTCGTTGGGGGAGCCGCGGTGCCGGGCGGTCAGGGTGAGGGAGAGCGCTTTCGAGGCGACGACGGCATCGTCGTAGAACATCTCATAGAAATCCCCGAGCCGAAACATGAGAATGGCGTTCTGGTGCTCCGCCTTCACCTGGCGGTACTGCTGCAGCATCGGGGATGCCTGAGTCATGGGTCTCCTTGACATCGAGGGCAGTCGCTATTATAAATCGAGCGCCCTGCGGCTCATACACCCGCAGGCTTTCTAAATGCGATGACCGAACCCCTGCCGATCGAAGAAAACGTCATGAGCGCCGAGGACCTCATGGAAGAGGACAAGATCATGCTGGTCTTTTCCTACCTGTGGGTCCTGGCACTGGTGCCCTTCATGGTCACCCGCCGCGCCTACGTCCGCTGGCATGCCAAGCAGGGGATGATTCTGTGCGGCGTCTCGACCCTGATCTTTCTGGCGATCATTTTCGTCGGCGCCATTCTGGCGACCATTTCAAAGATCTTTGCCTGGTTGTTCGCTTTCGCGCTCCTGAACGTCGCCTTTCTCTACCTGGCTCTCGCTCTCGTCTGCATCATCAAGGCGTTGCGCGGAGAGCGCTGGGCGATCCCCTTTCTCGGCGATCTGGTCGAAAAGATCTAAGGTCGTGGCCGCCGCATGATCGAGGCGATCCACAACACACTGCAGGCCTATCCGTGGATGGGACTCCTGCTGGTCGTTCTGCTGGCCTGGCTGGAGTATGTCTTCCCGCCGGTGCCGGGAGACTCGATCATGCTGTTCGCCTGTTTTCTGGCCGGCGCCGGCAGCCTGTCGTTGTCGCTCACGCTGGCGGCGTGTCTCGCCGGGAGCATCGCCGGGGCGATGACCGCCTACGCCATCGGAGCCCGGCTGGGCCGCTCCTATTTCTTCCTGCGATCCGCCTGGGCGCGGGCCGAGCTGGAACGGCTGGAGCGCGGGTTTGCCCGCTTTGGTGCGAAAGTTCTCCTGATCAACCGGTTCCTGCCGGGAGTGCGCGGTGTGTTCCTCTACGCGGCCGGTATCGGGCGTCTTCCCTGGCGTGCGGTCTTTATTCACTCGACTCTCAGCAACATCTGCTGGGTCGCCCTGATCGCCTGGGGAGGGATTCATCTGGGATCGTCGTGGGAGGAAGTGCAGGCCGTCTTCCGCCGCTACGTATGGGCCATTGCAATCGGTCTGACCGTCTACTTCGTGTTCCGCGTGGGGCGGGCCCGTCAGCTTCGTCGCCGCAACCGGGACAACCCGGTCACCCCCTCTACCTGAGCTGCGCCTCGATCCGCTTCAACGCCGCCTGACGATCCGGCTGATCGGGCTTCAAGCCGATGGAGCGACGCAGGAAGTCGGCTGCCTGCGCCGCATCGCCTTTCTTTTCATAAGCCTGGGCCAGCGCGTTCAAAATGGCGGGGTTCGCGGGGCCGGTCTCCGCCGCCCGCCGGAAGTACTCGATTGCCCTGTCAAGATCCTTCTCCAGCGCATAGGTGGTGCCGAGGTTGAACAGGGCGAGGACGTGGCCCGGCTGCAACTCGAGCGCCTTCTCGTAAGCGGCGCGGGCCGCCGGAATATCGCCCTGCCGGGCGCGCAGGCTGCCCAGGCTGATGTGGAACGCCGGAGTCCCGGGCGCAAGGCGCACCGCGTTCCCGAAGGATGCCTCGGCGGGCTCGATCCGGCCCATGCGCAGGTAGACCTGGCCGAGCCAGTCATGGTGCATGGCCGACCCGGTTGCCTTGTGAACGGCGGCGTCGAGGAGGCGCTCGAGCTGATGGAGCGCTTCGGCATCGCCGCGGGAATGCAGCATGAGGAACAGCCGGCTCATCGGTTCCGGGGCGGCCGGATTGAGAAACAGGGCTTCGAGATAGGCCCGCTCTGCCGCTCGCGGCTTCCCTTCCGCCTCCAGCACCGTTCCGATGGCGGCATGATAAAGCGGCTCATCGGGCGCGGCGGAAAGGAGCCCCTCGGCGAGCTGGCGGCCGGAAGCGACGAACTGTCGGTTCAGGTAGTCGATGACCGCGTTGAAAGCGACCTGCGGCCGGATCGGCCCGACCTCCAGGCCGTCGTCGGAGATGCCGCGGACGATTAGCCCGGCGGACACGATCTGTGCCAGGCGGGCACCGGTCGCTGGATTGAGGAGCTCGTCCGCGTTGAGGGTCTGCGCCGCCTGCTGCACGGCGGCACGCACCGTTTCATCGATGAAGACATCCGGTTCGCGACCACTGCATTCGCCATGGAAGGTCAGGATGTCCCCCGGCGAGACGCGCGCGGCCAGTTTGACCGGGAGCTTGAACGTGGCTTTGTCCCGGGTGACGATTTCGAGTGCCTCGTCCAGGTTGCGAAAGCCTGTCTCGTATCGATAGAGACGCTGAAAGGGGAAGATGCGGAGGTGCAGGCCGGCATCGAGGACAACGGCATCACCCCCGTAGGACTCGCGCACCACAATCTCCCCGGAAGCGACCCAGGTGAGAGTCAGAAAAGCGACGGCAAGGAGCGCCGCGACAGAAATCAGAACACGCTTCATCGGTTCGGGATTCTCCGTGGTGCAGGGTTCTCCGCCGAACTGGCCGCGACATGCCGCAGAGCACGCGGCGCGGGGATCGCGGACGGGGCGCAAGTTTAGTGGACGGCCAGCCGGCTGTCAACGCGAGCGCGGCTCTCCCCCGCGGCCCGGACGGTGTCGTCAGACGCTGCGTATGCTATGTTTGAAGCCTTGGTAGAAGATGAACGGCGCGATCCGGAGGAGGTTCTGGGAGTGCGACGGGTGGTGGGGTGCGGCAGGACATCGATAGCGGGCCTGGCGCTGCTGCTGTGCGCCACCACCGGGGTCCGTCCCGCCACCCAGGGCGAGGCGGTGGTCGCGGTCAGGCTGCTCGAGTCACGCTTGAACAATATCCGCGGGCTGGTCGGACGGTTCACGCAGACGCTTGAGTCGCCGGCCCTGCCGGGGCCTCAGGAGGAAAAGGGTACTTTTTATCTGCTGCGCCCCGGACGCATGCGCTGGGAATACGAGGAGCCGGCAGGCAAGCTGGCGATCGCCGATGGTGAACGAACCCATCTCTACATCCCGGCCGATCGGCAGCTGGTGGTCGCGCCGATGGCACAGGAGGGGAGCGACTCCGGCATCGCCTTTCTGCTGCGTCCGAACATCGATTTGCTCCGGGAGTTTCGGGTCGCCTGGGGCGACAACCCGGCGACGGGAGGGCGGGCGCCGCTGGTGCTGACCCCGAAGAACGGGCAGAAGGTGTTCGACCAACTCATTCTTGAGGTTTCCGACGATCATCTGATCGAGGCGATGACCGTCGTCGATCCCCTCGGGAGCACGATTACCTACCGATTCAGTGATCTGCGTCTGGTGGCGGATCTCGATGCTTCTCTGTTCCGCTTCGATCCTCCTCCCGGAACCGATGTTCAGGAGGTGGTACCCTGACGCCTGTTGCGGCGGAGCCCCGTTGTTGCAAAGGCTTCGAGCGGGATGCTAAGATGCCTTTTCTTCGTGTCCTCCCCGGAGGTCGCCGTGGCGTCCGAAAACTCCTTTGACGTCATCTCGAAAATCGATCTTCAGGAGGTCGACAACGCCATCCAGCAGGCGTGCAAGGAAATCAGGCAACGGTATGATTTCAAAGGGAGTCATGCCGAGATCGGCAGGAAGGAGCAGTTGCTTCTCCTGAAGGCCGAAGATGAATATAAGCTCAAGGCGGTCACTGAGATCCTGACGCAGCGCCTGGCAAAGCGGAATGTCCCGCTCAAGGGGCTGACCTTCAAGACTCCCGAGTCCGCCATGGGGGGGAGCCTACGGCAGGAGGTGCAGCTGCAGCAGGGCATCCCCCAGGAGCAGGCCAGGGAAATCGTGAAGATTCTCAAGGCAAGCGGGCTTAAGGTTCAACCGGCGATTCAGGGAGATCAGGTCAGAGTACGCGGACGCAGCCGCGACGTGCTGCAGAGCGCGATGACCATCTTGCGCGACAGTGCGCTCGACTTCGACATGCAGTTCACAAACTACCGATGAGGCGGCGGATGATCCGCAGCGTGCTGCGACCCCGAGGCTGGACGGTGGCCATGATCCTGGCGGCGTTCTGTCTCGTGCTCGTGATGGCCGTCTTTCCGGGCGGTCTCCGGGCGGGGGAAAAGCGGGTCGATGTGCGCGGAAGGGTGACCGATGCCACCGGGGCCGCGGTGCCCGGGCACTCGGTGCGTCTGATCAAAGCGCGAACCATCGTGAGTCTCGGATCGTTCAAGAAGCGCGACCAGAACGTGGAGGAACTGAGCAGCACCACGGACGCGCACGGTTTCTTTGAATTCGACTTCCCCCGCGACAAGAAGTTCCGCTATTACTATCTGCGCTTCTACGACCCGGATGACTTCGACGCCATCAAGTACCGTCTCCCCGAGGACCGCGACATCTCCCGCAAGGCGCGCAAGGGGCGGGCGGTCCAGGTTGACGTGGTCCTCGACCTACAGCCCGGGTGGCCCGAGGTCGCGGCGCTGATCCGCGAATATGGAGCGGGCACCCAGCGCGCCCAGATTCTGCGAGCGCTCGGCCTTCCATCGCGGCGCGTGCCGCAGGAGCCGGGACGGGAATTGTGGGAATACGATGCGGCCGGAGTCGCCTACCTGATCGAAGGGGGCAAGGTGCTCGAGACGCGGCGGGATTCTGCCAGGAAGAGGAGCGGAGCCGAGAGTGGCGTAGTCCCGGCCGGCGATTCTCCCCCGCGCGCTCCCGGAGGAGGGGGGCGATGACCGATCTGGCATCCGGACTGCGAATGAAGTCGAGCCCGGTCCCGCGCCGTCCGGGCCGCTATCCTCCCGGGCTGCCGGCGATCGTCGCCCTGGTAGCCGACAAGCTCGCCCTTGTCGAAAAGGAATGCCGGCGTAACCTGCGTTCGGAGTTCGGGGCGATCGACGAGCTTGGGCTCTATCTGGCGGAAGCCGGTGGCAAGCGGGTGCGCCCCATTCTTCTCCTGCTCTCGTCGCAGATGTGCGGCTACAAGGGAGAGCGCGACGTTCTCTTCGCCTCAGTGTTTGAGTTTATTCACACGGCGACGCTGGTCCACGATGACGTTATCGACCAGTCCGATCTGCGCCGGGGGCGTGGGTCGATTAATGCCCGCTGGGGGAATGAGCTGACCGTGCTGCTCGGTGACTACC
>CBDUYA010000093.1:0-10095 GCA_965371335.1 uncultured bacterium
GGCCGACTCGACACCGCAGCTCTCTGGACGGCATCCCTGCTCGGCGCCGGCCGCTCGCCGATCGTGCCCGGCACCGTCGGCACGCTGGTCACGGTGCCGCTGGTCGTCGCGACGGGACTCTACCTGCCCGTATGGGGCTATGCGATCGTGACCGTCCTGGTCATCGCGGTGGCGATCTGGTCGTCCGACGTTGCGGCCCGCGCTCTCGCCGTCAAAGATCCCGGCTTCATCGTCATCGATGAAGCGGCGGGCCTCTATGTCACGATGCTCGCCCTGCCGATCACACCGTGGACGATCCTCGGAGGATTCTTCCTGTTCCGGGTTTTCGACATCCTGAAGCCGGCTCCCGCCGCTCGGGCCGAACGGCTGCCGGGCGGGTTGGGCATTGTTCTCGATGATCTGATTGCCGGCGTCTATGCCAACCTGGCCCTGCGCGCCGCCGATCTTCTGTATCGACGATTGACGGGATGAGATGACCGTGTCGCTCAGGAGAACATCGTGAGAGTGCTGCGCTCCCTGGCGGACGCGACGGGGCTGAAGGCCCCCGTCGTGACCGTCGGCAACTTCGATGGGCTGCATCGCGGGCACCGGAAGATCGTCGAACAGGTTTTGTCCCGGGCGCGCGCGGTTCAGGGCGTCGCGCTGCTCATCACCTTCGAACCGCACCCGCTGGCGCTGCTGGCGCCCGAGCGCGCCCCGAGCATGCTGGCCACGCCCGAACGGAAGCTGGAGCTGCTGGCTGACGCGGGGCTCGATGTCGTCCTCATTCTCCCCTTCACCCCGGCGCTGGCTGCGGTCACCGCGGAGGAGTTCGTCGACGAATACCTGTCGCGCGGACTGGGCGCGCTCCACGTCTATGTCGGCGAGAACTTCAACTTCGGCCGCGGCCGGCAGGGAAACGCCGACCTGCTGGTGGGACTGTGCGATGCCCACGGCATCCGCGCGGCGAAGGTTCCGGAGGTCTGCTATCTCGGCAGTCCGATCAGCAGCAGCCGCATCCGCAGGGCGCTGCGGTCGGGTGAGGTCGAGCTGGCGCGCGAGCTGCTGGGCCGGCCGCACGGCATCTCCGGGACCGTGGTGCGCGGTGCCGGCCGCGGAGCCGATCTCGGCTTTCCGACCGCCAACCTGACGCTGCGCGATCAACTGGTGCCACAGGACGGGGTCTACGTGACCCAGGTGGTCGTGGAAGGAAGTTCCCACGCCTCGGTCACCAACATCGGCTCGCGCCCGACCTTCGCCGAGGGAAAGTTCACCATCGAAACGCATCTTCTGGACGGCAGCGGAGATCTTTACGATCGGACCATCGAAGTCCACTTCCTGGCGCGGCTGCGGCCCGAACTGAAATTCGCGTCAGCGGAGGCGCTGGTCCAGCAGGTGCGGCGTGATGTGGAACGGGCCCGCACCTACTTCCGCGCCGCGCTGGGGGATGGTGGCTCACCTCCGGCTAGTTGAACAGCTTGCGCCACTGGTCCCGGGCCCTGCCGGCCTCCGACCCGGCGGCGGTTCCCGGTGCGCCTCCCTGGCGGAACTCGAATAGCTCGCAGAAGTTGCCGCGCTCCTTGTCGCTCGTCCATTCCGCCTGCGGCTCCGCACACTGGTTGCTCCGGGAGGGGTCGTATCGCTTCGCCTCGGGTCGAGCCCAGGCGACTATGCTATCATCAGGGCTTTCGCGGGAGCCACTTAACTTGCGCCGATTCATAACGTTCGAGGGCATCGAGGGTTCGGGCAAGACGACCCAGATTCAGATGATCTCCAATCATCTGGACGACTCCGGGGTCGAGCATGTGCTTACCCGCGAGCCGGGCGGCACCCCGATCGGCGATCAGATCCGGCGCGTGGTGCTCCACCCGGCCAACACGACCATAACGGCGACCTGCGAACTTCTGCTCTACGCCGCCGCCCGGGCGCAGCACATCGAGCAGGTGATCGGACCGAGTCTCTCCGAGGAGCGCATGGTGCTCTGCGACCGCTTCAAGGATGCCACGCTGGCCTATCAGGGCTACGGCCGAGGCCTGCCGCTCGAATTGATTCACCGGCTGCACCTCCTCGAAGGCCTGACGCTGATCCCCGATCTCACGTTGCTGTTCGATCTCGAACCCGCCACGGCGCTCGACCGTGCGCGGCACCGGGACCAGACCAAGCAGATCGACGAGACCCGGTTCGAGCAGGAGGACCTCGTCTTCCACGAAAAAGTGCGCGCCGGATACCTCGAGCTGGCGCAGCGGGAGCCGCAACGATTCGCCGTAATCGATGCTCACGGAACGACGGCCATGGTTCACCAGAGAGTCCTCGACACGATGAAGCGGGTTCTCTAAGCCGATGCGCTTCCGGAGCATCATCGGGCAGCCCCGGGCCACCGAAGCTCTCAGCCGCGCACTCGACGCGGAGCGCCTGGCCCCCTCGCTCATTTTTCACGGGCCGGCCGGGGTCGGGAAACTGGCGACGGCACTGGCGCTCTGCCGCAACCTCCTTTGCACATCCGCTGACGCGATCCCGTGCGGCTCCTGCGGCGCCTGCCGCCGGATCGATGAGCGCGCCATACGCCACCCGGATGTCCGCGTCATCTTTCCGGAGAAGAAGTCGGATTTCGACAAGGGAGGGACCTGGAGCGAAGGTTCGATCGGGATCGACTTGCAGGAACTCCAGGCGGAGACCATCCGCAACCCGGTCTGGGCCGTGCTCATCGACCGGATCCGGCAGGGACGCGTCTTTCTGCAAAGGCGGCCGAGCGAGGGACGCCGTTCCATTCTGATCGTCGATCAGGCGCATCGCATGGCGGCCGGACCGGCCAATGCCCTGCTGAAGACCCTGGAGGAGCCTCAGGATCATGCCGTCGTCGTGCTTCTCACCCATTCCCTTCATGCCCTGTTGCCGACCATCCGATCGCGCTGCCAGTTTGTCGGATTTCAACTGGTCGCGGCGGCCGAAATCGCCCGCTTTCTCGCTGGCGGCGACGCCGTCCCGCGAGAGGAAATCGATCTGCGCGCATCCCTTTCCGGGGGGCGTATCGGCGTGGCGCTGGAGCTCGATCTCGACGCCTTCCGCGCCCGTCGCGAAGCCCTGCTCCAACTGCTCGAATTACTCATCGACGGGGGCGACTCCGGCCTGGCGATCGCCCGGGCGGAGGTGATGACCAGGAAGAGCAATTCCCTCGGCGACGATCTGCAGATCCTGATGACGCTGCTGCGCGATGTGATGATTCTCGCCGTCGGTGAGAACTCACCGCCCGGAATCGTGAACCCCGATCTCGTCGAACGTCTGCGCAGGCTGGTGCCGCATGCCGGCGGGCGGATGCCTGATCTGATCGAGCAGCTTGACTCGACGATCGGGGGAATCCGGCGGATGGGTAACCGTCAACTGCTGGTCGAGAACTTACTGCTCGGCATGGTGACGCCGGACGAACCCCCCGCGCCGACGCATCCTTCGTAGCTCCTGCCGTGTCCCTTTTCCTGCGCTATCTGCAGCTCTACCGCCGGCACTTCACCCTGGGCATGGTGGCCCTCATCGTCACCAACGGACTCACTCTCGCTATCCCCTGGATGCTGAAGGGAGCGGTCGAGGCGCTGGAGCGCTCCTCCCCGCTCGCAACGATCGGCCGCTTCTCTCTCCTGATTTCGGTCACGGCGCTCCTCCTGGTGGTGGTTCGCACCTGGTCCCGCAAGCTGATCCTCGGCGCGTCGCGCCGGGTGGTCTGCGATCTGCGCGACGCGCTGTTCGCGCATCTGCAGACTCTGCCTGCCTCGTTCTACGCGCGCCATCGCACCGGCGATCTGATGTCGCGCGCGGTCAACGACCTCAGGCTGATCCGCTCGATGTTCGGCCCCGGGATTCTGAATGCCATCAACATCGCTCTGCTCTACAGCGCCGGCCTGGCGCTGATGCTGGTGCTCGACCCGCTGCTGACGGCGGCCGCCGTTCTTCCCTACCCTCTCCTGCTGTTCGCCGTGTTTCGCGTTTCCCGCACCATTCACCATCGCAGCAACCGGGTCCAGGAGCACCTCGCAGCCATCAGCACCATGGCGCAGGAGAACCTGAGCGGCATCAATCTGGTCAAAGCATACGTGCGTGAGGAGGCCGAGATTGCCGTGTTCGCCCGCCTCAGTGGAGAATACCGCGATCGCTCCCTGGCGCTGGCGCGCAGCCGCGGCCTGATCGTCACCCTGATGGACGGCCTGGGCGGGCTCAGCAAGATCATCGTCTTCAGTCTGGGAGGATGGCAGGTGGTCAACGGCACCCTCACGCTGGGGGGGTTCGTTGCCCTTTGGGCCTATCTCGGACTGCTGACCGGTCCGACCATCATGATGGGGTGGATGGTCGGCGTGTTTCAGCGCGGCCTGGGCGCTATCCGCCGGGTTGAGGAGATTCAGACCGCCCGCAGCGATCTGCCGGGCGATCGCATATCGGCGGTGGCCGTCCCGTTGCGCGGCGGCGTGACGTTCCGCAACCTCCGATTCGCCTATGACGACGATGATCGTCCGGTGCTTGATGGGGTGACGCTCGAGGTGCTGCCCGGCACCACGCTCGGAATCGTCGGACGCGTCGGATCGGGTAAATCGACCCTGGTGCAGTTGATCGGGGCCGTCCATGGCGTGCCGGACGGCGCCCTGTTCATCGACGGCCGGGACATCAACACGATTCCGACCGATCACCTGCGAGCCCACATCGGGATGGTGCCTCAGGAAACCTTTCTCTTCTCCCGATCCCTGGCTGACAACATCGCCCTCGGAAGGCCGGGATGCAGCCGCGCCGAGGTGGAGAGAGTGGCGGGCGTGGCCCAGTTGGAGAGCGATCTGCGGCGGTTTCCCGATGGGCTCGACACGATGGTCGGGGAGCGCGGCATCACCCTGTCGGGCGGGCAGCGGCAGAGGGTTGCTCTGGCGCGGGCCCTGCTGCTCGATCCCCGCATCCTGATTCTCGATGACGCGCTCTCCAGCGTTGATGCCGACACCGAGCGCGCCATCCTCGGCGGACTGCGCTCCATCCTGCGCCAGCGCACGACGTTCGTCATCTCACATCGCGTGTCGACCGTGCTCGGCGCCGATCGCATCATCGTTCTCGAGGATGGACACGTGATCGAACAGGGAACGCCGGAAGAACTGCTGGCGCGCGACGGTCTGTTCGCCCGCATGCATCGTCAGCAGCAGATCGAGACCGAATTGGAGGCCCTGTGAGCGCCCGCCATCAGCCGTCCGCTCCGCATGACGACGAAATCGTCGGCCGCGCCTACGACGCCCGCCTGGTGCGCCGCCTCCTTCCCTACCTCCGTCCGCAACTGCCCCTGATCGGGGTCTCCCTTCTCTTCATGTTCCTGGTGATGGTCGCACAACTGGTCGAGCCGCTGCTGATCAAGAAGCTGATCGACGACAATCTCGTTCCCCGCAGCTTGGAGGGGCTTCTGCCTGTCCTGATCTTCTTCATCGCGGCGGCCGGCATGGCGATGCTGGCCCGCTTCGGGCAGATTTACTCGATGGAGCGAACCGGACAGAACGTCATCATGGCGCTGCGCAACGAGGTGTTCGCCCACCTGCAGCGTCTCGACTCCGCCTTCTTCGATCGCAATCCGGTTGGACGCCTGATGACCCGGGTGACCACCGACGTCGAGGCACTCGCCGACCTCTTCGCCTCGGGCGTGGTGATCCTGCTGGGCGACAGCATCAAGCTCATCGCCATCGTCGCCATCCTCTGGTGGCTCAACTGGCGCCTGGCCCTGGCGACCTGCATCGTGATCCCGGTGCTGTTCATCCTGTCGATCCTGTTCCGCAGCCGCATCCGCCAGACCTACCGCGATGTCCGTCAGCGGATTGCGCGCATCAACGCCTACCTCCAGCAGGCGCTGTCGGGAATGCTCCTGGTGCAACTCTTCCGGCGCCAGCGGGAGGATCTGCACGAGTTCAGGGAGATCAACACGGGGCATCGCGACGCCGAGCTGCGTTCCGTGGTCTACGAGTCGTCGTTCTCCGCGATCATCGAGCTGGTCGGCTCCCTCGCCACCGCTCTGATCATCTGGTACGGCGGCGGCCAGACCCTGCGCGGCGCGCTGACTTTCGGTACGCTGGTGGCATTCCTCGAGTACATGAATCGCTTCTTCGCGCCGATCCGTGATCTCTCCGGCTTTTATGCGGTCATGCAGTCGGCCATGGCGTCGCTCGAGCGCCTTTTCGCCCTGCTCGACACCAGCGCGTCGATTCATGATCCCGGCGGGCGGTCAGCGACCCTGAGATCCGACAGCCGCATCGAATTCGATCATGTCGATTTCGCCTACAAGGCGGAGGAGAAAGTCCTGCACGATGTCAGCTTCAGTGTCGAGCCGGGTGAGACGGTCGCCGTCGTCGGGGCGACCGGAGCGGGCAAGACGACTCTCATCAAGCTTCTGATCCGTCTGTATGAGCCCACTGCGGGATGCATACGCATCGACGGCCGTCCGCTGGCCGACATCCGGCTGAGCGATCTGCGACGCCACGTCGGCGTGGTGATGCAGGACCACTTTCTGACCGACGGCACCATAGCCGGCAATATCGCTTTCGGAGACGACACCATCGAACTCGCCCGGATTGTCGATGCCGCCCGGGCCGTCCACGCCGATCGATTCATTGAACGCCTGCCGGCCGGCTACCAGGCGCACGTCCGTGAGCGTGGCGACAATCTGTCGGTCGGGCAGAAGCAGCTCATATCGTTCGCCCGCGCCCTGGTGCGCGATCCTGCGGTTCTGGTTCTCGACGAGGCGACCTCGAGCGTCGACAGCGAAACGGAAGCGCTGATTCAGGATGCCCTGAGCCGCCTGCTGGCGGGGCGCACCTCGATCATCATCGCTCACCGGCTGTCGACCATCATTTCGGCCGATCGGATTCTGGTCTTCCATCATGGCCGGCTGGTCGAGCAGGGCCCGCACGCGGATCTCCTCGCGCGGCGGGGTATCTATTACCGGCTCTACCGGCTGCAGTTCGGGCATCAACAGCGGAGCGCCGCGCAGACGCAGTAGCCGCTCCTGAAGGCCCGCCGCGGCGGCGTGAGGAGGGGCGGGCATCGCCCGACCATCCGTAGCGCTCGAGATCGATCACCCCATTCCGGGAGATGCGGATTCCGTCGCGGCGCAGGCGGGTTCCCTGGCGCAGGACCGCCACGCTCTCTCCATCACTTCCCCTGGGGCTGATCCGGCCTCCGGCGTTGATCACGCGATGCCACGGAACGGGGCGTCCGTCGATGCGCAGGCCCTCGGGGAGGGCGTGCAGGGCCCATCCCGCCGTGCGCGCCCCCCGGCCGAACCCTGCCATGCGGGCGACCTGTCCGTAGGTCGCGACCCGCCCCCGCGGTATCCGCGAGACAACCGACCAGATGCGACTGAAGGCGGCGGGATTTCCCGGCGGCCGCTCTCTGCGGGACATGGCGAGGCCCTAGTAATCGCGGAGCTGCTGCAGGAATCCCCGATGGTTGCGCAGCGTTTCCTGCATCGAGTCGCCACCGAACTTCGCCAGACACGCTTCGGCCAGCACGATGGCAGTCATCGCCTCGCCGACCACGCCGGCCGCCGCGATGGCCGAGACGTCGGTCCTCTCCACTTGCGCCTGAAACGCTTCCTTGCTGATCAGGTCGACGCTGTGCAGCGGCCTGGGAAGCGTGGACAACGGCTTGACATAGACGCGGACGCGAATCTCCTCGCCATTGGTGATGCCCCCCTCGATGCCGCCGGCATGGTTGCTGGAACGGAAGAAGCGCCGCTCCACCTCGTCGTAGTGGATCGGATCGTGAAATTCCGACCCTGACGCCGTCGCCGCCTCGACGCCGTCCCCGATCGACACCGCCTTGATCGACTGGATCGAGCAGAGCGCCGCGGCCAGGCGGGCGTTGAGCCGCAGGTCCCACTGGGTGTGGCTTCCCAGACCGGGGGGCACGCCTCGCGCCACCACCTGAAAGGCGCCGCCGATCGAGTTTCCCGACTTGCGGGCCTCGTCGATGATGGCGATCATTTTCTTTTCGAGAGCGGCATCGGTGCAGCGCAGCGGACTCCCTTCGGCCGCTTCGATCGCCTCCCAGCCCGGTTCCTGCGCGGGAGGATGGGCCGCGCCCCCGAGCGCCACCGTATGGCTGCGGACGACGATCCCGAACTCGCTCAGCAGCCGCCGGCAGACCGCTCCGACCGCCACGCGCGCCGTCGTTTCGCGCGCCGACGCGCGCTCCAGAACGTCACGGGCATCACGCGCGCCGAGCTTGAGCGCGCCGGCCAGATCGGCGTGTCCCGGCCGCGGCCGTGTCACCCGCTTTTTGTCCTCGTCCGACGCGTCGACCGGCTCGATCGACATCGCCGTGCTCCAGTTCGGCCAGTCCCGGTTGGCGATGCGCATCGCGATCGGACTGCCGAGCGTCCGGCCGTGCCGCACACCCGACAGCAGCTCGACCCGATCCTTCTCGATCTTCATCCGCCCGCCGCGGCCGTAGCCCTGCTGGCGGCGTTTCAGTTCGCCATCGATATCGACGGGGCCGAGGTCCAGACCGGCGGGAACCCCCTCCAGCACGGCGACGAGCGCCGGTCCGTGCGATTCGCCGGCAGTCAGAAAGCGCAGCATGGTCTTGATTATAGCGGAAGGTAGCGAGCGGTGTGTCCGGCGGCTGGGCACGGGCCAGCGCAACCCGCCACCCTGAGGTCAGGCACATCATGCTTGATCCGCCGTCGCGCCCCGTGTAAAGTGGGCCTCCCCGGGGGCCTACTCGGCGTGGAGATCCTGACGTCCCAGCAGATGCGGGAAATCGATCGTCGCGCGATCGCGTCTTTCGGTATTCCCGAGATCGTGCTGATGGAAAACGCCGGCCTGCAGATCCTGAACTGTCTGCAGCTCCATTATGCGGACCTGCCCCTGAGGCGCATTCTGCTGCTGTGCGGCCCGGGGAACAACGGGGGGGATGCTCTGGTGGTGGCCCGCCACCTTCACAACCGGGGTATCCCCTTCACGGCGGTCCTGTTCGGCCGGCGAAGCCGGCTCCGAGGCAGCGCCGCAACGAACCTCAGGATGCTGGCCCGGGTCGGCGTGAGGCCGATCGAGGTAACGTCGCGCGCCGGGTGGAGCCGGGCGCGCCGTCTGCTGTCCGCCAGTGATCTCGTGGTCGACGGGGTCCTGGGGACCGGCTTGTCGAGGCCGGTCAGCGGGCTTCTGGCGCAGGTGTTCGAAGATATCAATGATGCCGACGTGGAGGTGCTGGCCGTGGACATCCCTTCAGGTCTGGCGGCTGACAGCCCGGAGATTCCCGGGCCGTGTGTCGCCGCCGACCACACAGTCACCTTCGTCAGGCCGAAGATCGCGCATATCTTTCCGCCGGCGGAGACCCTCTGCGGCGAGGTTCACGTGGCTGATATCTCCATACCGTCCGAAGCGGTGGCCCGGCAGAGGGTCGATCTTTCCCTCATCGAGAAGAGCGATCTCCTGCCGCACCTGCCGCTCCGCCGCGCCGCGACCCACAAGGGGGATTACGGTCATATCGTGGCGCTGGCCGGCTCGCGGGGGAAGGCCGGAGCGGCACGTATGGTGGCACTCGGCGCCCTGCGGGCCGGATGCGCTCTGGTGACCGCTGCCGTGCCAGCCAGTATCGAGCGCGGGCTGGCGCCGCGGGCGATGGAGGCGATGTCCGAGGGGCTTGCCGAAACGCCCCTGGGAACAGTTGCCTGGAGCGCTCTGCGCAACGTTCTGGCCCTGCTCAAGGGCAAGACCGCTGCGGTCATCGGTCCGGGATTGACCACCGAGCCGGAGACCCGGAGGCTCGTTCGCGAGGTGGTCCGTCGCGCCCGCCTGCCGATCGTTCTCGATGCCGACGGCCTGAACGCTTTTGCGGGTGAGTGGCCCTTATTGAAGCGCCGGCCCGGACGCCCCCTCCTCCTCACCCCTCATCCGGGGGAGATGGGGCGCCTGCTGGGGATCTCAACGGCCGAGGTGCAGCGCTCCCGCCTCGAAACCGCCCGGTCACTGGCGCGCCGTACCGGTGCCCACGTGGTGCTGAAAGGCTATCGCACCGTCATCGCCGCTCCCGACGGCCAGGTCCGGATCAACCCGACCGGCAATCCCGGGATGGCGACGGGAGGCTCGGGAGACGTTCTGAGCGGCCTTCTCG
>CBDUYA010000094.1:0-10050 GCA_965371335.1 uncultured bacterium
TCTCGGAGGAGGGGTCGATCGAGCAGCGCTCCAGCCGGATCTGCCCCGCCTCGACCAGTGCCAGATCCTGAAGATCATCGACCAGTCGCTGCAGCGACAGGACGTCGTCGTGAAGCGAGGCGATGATTTCGGGAGTGGCCCGCACGACGCCGTCCTGGATCGATTCGAGCTGGCAACGGAGCCCGGTCAGGGGCGTCCGCAGCTCGTGGGCCACGTCTGTCACCATCTGCCGGCGCAGCCGTTCAGTTCGCTGCAGACCGTCCGCCATGGCGTTGAAGGCGGAGGCGAGCTGGGCAACCTCATCGTCACCCCTGATCGGAACGCGCTAATCCAGGTCGCCCCGTTCCATCCTGCGGGCGGCGCCGGTCAGCGCTTCGACCGGAGCCACGATCCGGCGCGCGAGAAGGAAGGTGGCCAGCAGGGCGAGAAGACCGGCGCCGGCCACGGCCGCGACCAGCCATTTGCGGACGGTGAGCAGAAACCGATCGGCGGGGGAGTGCGCGCCACCCGGCAGACCTGGCAGCGAAAAAAGGATGCCGATGGGGCGGCCCGAGGTGTCGGCAAGTGCCAGGCCTCCGCCGGCGAAGAGCAACTCGATCTCCCCCGTGCTGCCACCGTTGACCCGGCTGGCCGAGAGGTGAAACCCGCCATCCCGCCTCGGTGTGACCACGGCATCCGACAGTCTGTCGGACGAGGCGGCGGCGAAGGTGTCGTCCGCGTCGAGCAGGATGAAGACGCGGGCGTGATCGTGGGCGCTGCCGATCGCCGCGAGCAATCGATCCGCCCCGCGCCAGGATCCCGCCTCCACGAAGTGGCGGGCGAGTCGTTCCGCGATCCCGTCGGGAAACGAAGGTTTCTCCTGTCCGGCGCGGGCCAGCTTCCTGAACTTATGAAATTCGACCGTGGTGATCCGGCCGGACACGAGCCCCACCATGGTCACCGCGGCGACCACCACCAGTCCGACCGCGACGAGCAGCCGGAACCGGAGGCTGCGAACGAGCCGGCCCATCGTCATCCGTCGTCACCCGGGCCGTCCGGCTGCGGCCTGGCGTCGAAGCGGTAACCGACCCCGAAGACGGTGCGGATATGGACCGGCCTGTCGCGATCCGATTCGATCTTTCGCCGCAGGTTTTTCACGTGCACGTCGACCGTGCGCTCCTGCCCCTCGTAACCGGGGGGGAGGGCGAGCCGGATCAGCTCTTCCCGCCTGAAGACCCTGCCGGGCGAGCGGGCCAGGGCCGACAGGATGTCGAACTCGGTCGGAGTGAGGGTCACCGGTGCTCCGTCGACCGTCACCTCGCGACTCGACAGGTCGAGATCGAGCCGGCCGAACCGCAGGCGGGAGGGCCCGACGATCTCCCGGCGGTCGGTCCGTTTCAGGATCGCCCGGGCCCTGGCGGTCAGCTCGCGCAGGCTGAACGGTTTGGCCAGATAATCGTCCGCTCCCGATTCGAGCCCGTCAATGCGATCTCCGGTCGTGGTGCGGGCGGTGAGCATCAGGATCGGCAGATCCGATTCGCGGCGCAGAAGGCGGCAGATCTCCATCCCGTCGAGCCCCGGCAGCATGAGATCGAGGATCAGCAGGTCGTAGCGGCGCTCCCGGGCGCGATCGAGGCCACGCCGCCCGTCGTTCTCGACGTCGACCTCGAACCCGTGGTGCTGCAGGTAGAGACGGACCGACGAGGCGGTCTTTTCATCGTCCTCGATCAGCAGAATCGTCTTCGTTCGTGAAGTCGCCATGTCGTTCCCTCGTCACCCGCGCCGCCGGGTGCTGTGCCGCCGACTGCTGCAGGACGCGGGTGGCCCGCCGGACCTGTCGCGCCACCTCCTCGGCCACCGGCGGGTCCAGGTTCGCCAGGACGATCACCGTCCACCCGTCCCTGTTCTCCAGCGCCGTGTTCACCCCGGGGCCGCCGCCGGCGATGGAGAATTCGTATTCGCCGGTGGCACCATCCGGAGGATCATCCGCTGCCGTCGTGCCGGGCGCCCGCCCGGTGTAGAGCCACGCGGTCCAGCCCGGACCGAGCAGGCGGCCGTCACGCAGCGCCCGGGAGAACTTGAGAAGATCGCCCGCGCTGGAGGCGCTGCTGCCGGCCGGACAGCCCCTGACGGGAAGTTGATCGCTGCTCGAGCGGAGCTCACCCGATTGGTGCCCCGAACCGTCCCGCGAATAGCCGACTGCCACGCCTTCATCGCTCCCGTCGCGGGGGACGAACCCGGATCGCTTCATGCCGGCCGGCGCGAAGATATTATCCCGGACGTAGTCGTCGTACGGTTGTCCGCTCGCCGCCTCCACGATCGCTCCCAGAAGTATGTATCCGGCGTTGGAGTATTGCATCCCCTCGCCCGGCTCGAACGACGGGCCGTCGCCCGCGAACAGCGGGAAGAAGTCACGCGGCGCCAGCAGGGTCGGCCGCAGCTCCAGGTAGCGTTCGTTGAAGATATCCCCCAGCCCCGAGGTGTGGTCGAGGAGATGCGCCACGGTGATCTTCCCTCCGATTGCGTGGTTCGGGTAGTCCGGGAGATGATCGAGGACGGTATCGTCCAGTGCCAGCTTGCCGTCGCGGACAAGCTGCCCGATGGCGGTCTTCGTGAAGATCTTGGTGATCGACCCGAGATCGAACATTGTATCGGGACGGTTGGGGATGCCATCATCGCGATTGGCGAGACCGTAGGCTCGCTCGAAGAGCGTTTCCCCCTCCCGGGCGAGAAGCAGGCTGCCGGAGAACAGATCCCGCTCCGTCAGATCGGTGAGATACGCATCGAGGCGGGCGGTGAACTCCTGTCTGTCGATCCCTCTCGGCATGTCGAGCGCCGGCAGGGTCGTCTCCGGCCGGGCCGGCCGCAGCGCGACCGAATAGCCGTCGATCAGGTGCGGAGGGGCGGCATCGATGTCGAAGAGGAGCTCGGCATAGTCGCCATGGTCGCTGGTGGTCGCGGTGAGCATCACTTCATCACCGTCCATCTTCAGATCGACGTCGAGAAGCTGTCCAATCATGCCCCGCAGCCGCTCGTAGAGAGCACGGTCTTCCTTGTCCGGGCGGCGCTGCTGAAAGCTGGCGGTCATGTTCTCATTGATGAACGCCAGCATGGCTTTGGCGTCACCCGAGTTGAATGCCTCGACAAACCGGAAAAGCTGCTCCGACACGGCCGGCGGAACGCCCTCCCGCGGCCCGGCCATGCGTCCGGCCGGGGAATCGGGGATCGGTCCCTGCGCGCCCACCCCGGGGGCCAGGAGAGATGTCGCCAGCAGCAGCCAGGCCAGAAACAGGGTTCCTTTAAGCAAGTGGCGGTGTTCGCTCATTTCGACATGATGTTCGTTCACGCGTCCTCTCCTTCAGTCATCCAGCATAGTGGATCCCGCGCTCTTCAAAGGAGGAGTCTAGGGCCCGGTTTTGAAGATCTCATGAAGATTGGAGGGAAATTTCGACGCGGGGCCCCCGGCGGCCAATTCAAGTAGAATTCCGGTGAGTCACATCATGTTCAGTCTCCATCGTCGAGCGGGAGGTGTTCGTCTGCAGACTTCAATGCGACTGCGGAAGCTTTTTACCGAAGGGTTCCGGGCGCTCGATATCGCCGAGCCGCTGCCGTCGTTCGATGCTGAGGGGGAGATGGCCTCGGCCCGCCGAGTCATGAAGGAGCTCGGCTGCGGGGTTGCCGGCGTGCGCGTGTCCGGGCACGTGCGCGGATACTTGCTGACCGAGGACGCCGGGGCCGGCGCCTGCTCGGATGGCATGCGGCCGTTCGCTCCGGGGCAGGTGCTTACCGACGAAGCGGGACTGCATGAAGCGATCCGGGTGCTCGACAGCGAGAGGCTTTGCTTCATCGCCACTCTCGGCACGGTCGATGCCGTCGTCACCCGGGACGATGTCCAGAAGCCGGCGGCGCGCATGTGGTTGTTCGGCAACGTGACCCTCATCGAGATGATCATGACCGCGGCGATCGCGCGCCGTTATCCGGATGAGGCATGGAAAGAGCGGATCTCGGAAGGACGGCTGGGTAAGGCCGGGGAGCTGCTCTCCGAGCGCGAGCGGCGAGGCCAGCGGGTCTCCCTGCTCGACTGCCTGCAGCTCTCCGACAAGGCGAGGATCCTGATGCGCGATCCCGAGGTGCTCAAGGACGCCGAGTTCCCTTCGCGCAACGCCGCGGCCGAGACGATGAAACGGCTGGAGTCGCTGCGCAACAGCCTGGCCCACGCCCAGCAGATTCTCCCCGAGGACTGGCCGGTGATCGCGCGTCTCGCCTATCGGCTCGATCGCCTGCTCTCCCGCCTGACCGAGCCGTCGGAGTAAAACGGGTGGGCGTGGCCACTCAGCGATTTGACCGTGGCCCGTCGAAGGCGGAGAATTGGACCCGGTCCGGGGAGAGCTGCGATGCGCACCGTCTGCAAGGGAACGGGGATGCACGTCCCCGCGAACGTCGTCGACAATAACCGTCTGTCCCGTCTCATGGACACGACCGACGACTGGATCCGCCGCCGGACCGGCATCGTGACGCGGCGCTACGCGGGGCTGCGGGAAGCGTCGAGCGACCTGGCGGTCCCGGCGGCGGCGCAGGCGGTCGCGGAGTCGGGGATCGACAGGGACGATCTCGACTACGTTATTTTCGCCACCATGACCCCCGACTTCTACATGCCCGGTTCGGGCACGGTGTTCCAGCGCAAGTTCGGCCTCACCCGGGTGCCGTGTCTCGATATCCGGCAGCAGTGCAGCGGCTTTGTCTACGGGTTGCAGATCGCCGACGCCCTGATCCGCTCGCGGCAGTACCGCAATGTTCTCCTGGTCGGGGCCGACGTTCACGCCGGCTTCATGCCGTATCGATCCTGGGACGTGGTGCTGGGGGAATCGGATCGTCCCGTGCCCGAGGAGGAGCGCGCCTGGAACACGCGCTTTCGCGATCGGGTGGTGCTCTTCGGGGACGGGGCGGGCGCCTTCGTGCTGACGGGGCAGGAAGGGGAGAGCGCCGGCATCGAGGATGTGCTCGTTCACGCGGACGGGGAGCTGGTCGACCGGCTGTGGGTGAAAGGGGGCGGGAGCGCCTTCCGTCCCTACTTCGACCCGGCGATGTTCGAGGCGGGCGACACCATCCCGATCGTCGAGGGGCGGGAGGTCTACAAGGTCGCCGTGAGGCTGATGCCGGAGGTGGTCGAGACGATCCTGCAGAGAAACGGCTACGGGGTGGACGATCTGAGCCTGCTCATCATGCACCAGGCGAATCTACGCATCAATGAGGGGGTGCAGAAGCGTCTCGGCCTTGCCGACGACAAGGTCTACAACAACATCGACAAGTACGGCAACACAACGTCAGCAACCCTGCCGATGGCATTCCATGAGGCGAAAACCGAACGTGGTCTGCGCAGCGGCGATCTCGTCTGCTTCGTCGCTCTCGGCAGCGGCCTGACCTGGGGAGCGGCGCTGTACCGCTGCTGAGCCGCTCTCCCCCTGATCGCAGTTCAGCCCGCCAACGCTCAACACCAGACTCCTGGATTGCAAAACCGTAACCGCGGTTGACTCCCTATGCGGCAGACCTAAATTAGATAGGCGGCCATATGCCCGGCCGGTGATGGTGACCGTCCCCGGGGGTGAGGAGAGCATACGTGATCTCGTGGGAACAGAGGACCAGCCGGCTGCTCGACGGCATTGGGCTGCGCAGCATCAAGAGCAAGATCACGGTCTTCGCTCTGCTGGCGACGCTCATCCCGTCCGTCACCATGGGATGGCTCTCCTACCACAACAACCGCCGCGCCATCGACGAGACGATTCTGCGCGAGCTGGCCAACCTGACCTCGCACGCGTCGCGCGAGTTTAGCCTGTGGCTGCGGGATCGACGCTACGAAGCCAAGGTCTTTTCCAGCTCCTACGAGGTGTCGGAGAACATCGTCGAGCTGAACCGCCCGGGGTTGTCGGACGCGGAGCGGCTGATGGCCCAGCGGCGGATCGAGGACTACCTCCATTCGGTCGCTGACAAATTCGCCGACTATGCCGAACTGGTCGTCATTGACGCCCGGGGTGATCTGCTGGCCAGCAGCAGCGATCAGCCGGGCGACCTCGTCCTCGAAGAAGATTGGCTGGAGCGTGTCAAGGTGGGCGAGGCGGTCATCGGAGACGCCTATCGGGATAAGGCCCTGGGGAGCGGGGTGATGACCATTGTCGAGCCGATCGTTCTGGCCGATGGCTCCTTTCTGGGAGCGCTCGGAGTCAAGGTCCGGTTCGCCGCCATCGAGTCGGTTCTCCATAAGATCGTGATCGAGCCGACCCACGAACTTTATCTGATGACGCGCCGGGGGGAAATCCTCAGCAGTACCGGAGGGCTCGGCGACGCGTTCAAGTCGGTGAAGCTCGACACCAGCATCGCCGTCCAGCTCTTCGCAGGCGGACAAACGACCCTGGCGTTTCGGAACTATCAAGGCACGGAGGTGGTCGGCACGCTGTCCGCTGTTTCCGATCTCGAATGGGGCGTCGTGGCGGAGAAAGAACGCGCGGTTGCTTACGCGGAGATCGCCAGGCTGCGCAACGTCACCATAGCCTTGATCGGCACCGTATTGCTGATCATCGGCCTGGCTGCCTATCTCCTCGGCATGACGATCGTCCGCCCGCTCGACCGTTTGATCAAGGGCGCCACCAAGGTGGCGGGCGGGGATCTCGACATCATTCTGCCGTCCTACGGACGGAGCGAGGTCGGCTACATGACCGAAGTATTCAACGACATGGTCGGCCGCCTGCGTCTTTTCCGGGATGAAAACGCCGCGATCAACCAGAAGCTCCGCGAGAGAAACGACGAGTTGCGTGAACTCTCCATCACCGACAGCCTCACCGGCCTCTACAACCGCGCTCATCTGCCCGAGCTGCTCGACCGCGAGCTGGCGCGCGCCCGGCGCCGCCAGATCCCATTCTCCATCCTGATGATGGATATCGATCACTTCAAGAGGTTCAACGACACCTACGGCCATCAGGCGGGGGATGCGCAACTGCGGCTCGTGACGCAGATTCTCAAGAACCTGCTCCGCGCCTGCGACGCGGGCGCGCGCTACGGAGGGGAAGAGTTCCTGATCCTGCTCACCGAGACCGGGCCGGAAGGGGCGCTGTTCTTCGCCGAGAAGCTGCGTGCCCGGGTCGCGAAGGTCTGCTCCCAGCGGGAGCAGGCGGTCACCATCAGTATCGGCGTTGCCTCCTACCCGGACGATGGTGAGGATATCGAGGGGATCATTCGCGAGGCGGATGCGGCACTCTACCGCTGCAAGCGCGGGGGAAGGAACCAGGTTGCCCTGGCGAGAGCCGGCCGCAAGTCGAAGGCTAGTTGGCGCTGACCAGCGAGCGGTGGATCCAGCCGTTCCATCCGTCGTGACTCTTGACCCGCAGCCACAGCCCCCGGGCGGAATAGCCGGTCATCGGGGTCTCATCGTCGAGCGTGACGAGAATATTGAACTCCTCGCCGGGCCCCTCGCGCAGATTGCTGCGGGCGTTGGTCATCAGCTGCAGGGGAATGGCGAAGGGGATCTCACCCTCGAGTCCGCCGGCCCGCCTGGCCTCGCCAAGGCGCAGAGAGCCGATCCTGATCTGGGCTTTGGCCTGGGCGACCAGGTAGAGGGCGCCGCCGAAGTTTTGATCCTTGAACTCCTGCGTTGCCATGCTCAGGAGCTGTCCGGCGCTGGCCAGATCCGTGCGGTTTGAGCCGGCAGCCTTGGTGCGGAACGACTTGAGGGCGATCTCCGCCTCGGCCAGCTCGGAAGCGGCCTCGGCGCGGCTCTCCAGACTCCGCTGCTTCGCCTTCGCTCGGACGACCTCCTGAATCGCATCATCGAGCAACAGTTGCTGGGACAGCATCCGCTCTTCGAGCAGCTTGATCAGGGCCTCGCGCTCGAGCACCCGCAGCGCCTGCAGGCTCTTTTCCTCTTCCAGCGCCCGCAGCGCGGCGTCGCGCCGGGCCCGGTCGTGGCGCGGCCCGTCGGGCTCCGGGGTCGGGCGCTCCGCGCGACCGGTCGCGCAGGCCAGGCCGGTTACGAACAGGACGACCGCCAGGGCGGCCGTCGGAACATCACGACGGTTCTTTCGCTGTCGTGCGGGCTGCATCGGAGTTTTCCTCACGGGATAGGTCTCACCTCGGCCGCCTCGTTCGGCCTCAATCTGGCCGAAACACACCAATACTGACCGGGACAACGTAGGTTCCGGGTCGGTTCGAGGCAAGAAAGACGGGGGGACGGCGACCGGTACCGGGGGACGCTGGCCATCCACGGGTCAAATCATTGACGACCGCGGGGCTTGCACTGCCCATTCGCCCCGTGTAACCTGCCGGATTGTCTCCGTCGATCAGGCCCTTACGAAGGAATGGAGCAATGTCCGGAGCAATCCGCGTCCGGTTCGCGCCGAGCCCGACCGGCGAGATACATGTCGGGAATCTGCGCACCGCCGTGTTCAACCACCTGTTCGCCCGGCACCACGGCGGCAAGCTGCTGCTCAGAGTCGAGGACACCGACCGGGAGCGCTCGACCCCGGAGGCGGAGGCGCGCCTGTTCGAGGCGCTGCAGTGGATGGGGATCGAGTGGGACCGCGAGGGGGGTGAAGGGTTCTACCGGCAGTCACTGCGGCACGAGCGTCACCTGGAGGTGGCCGAGGAGTGGCTCCGGAAGGGCATTGCCTACCGCTCGGACCGCGCGACCGGGCAGTTCGGCGGCGGCGGGCAGGCGGCCTCCTCCGGCGAGGCGATCTGGCTGAAGACCGAGGCCCGCGATCTCTCTTATGAAGACGTCATCCTCGGCCGGCAGACGCAGCCGGCCAGGCAGGTGCAGGATTTCGTCCTGGTGCGCTCCAACGGGCGGCCGGGGTTCATCTTCGCCAACGCCGTCGACGACGCCGACATGCGGGTGTCGCACGTCCTGCGGGGGGTCGATCACTCGACCAACACCTTCCGCCAGATCCTGGTCTACCGGGCGCTCGGCGTGGAGCCGCCCCGTTTCGGCCACCTGCCGCTGATTGTCGACCAGCAGGGGAAGAAGCTGTCGAAGCGCGAAGGGGACCCCGAGTCGGTCATCTACCTGGGAGAATTCCGCCAGCGGGGCTATCTGCCGGAGGCGCTGTTCAACTTCCTGGCGCTGCTCGGCTGGTCGCCCAGGCCGCGCCCCGGAGAGCATGGCGAGCCGGTCTTCCGCGAGAAGTTGTCGCGCGAGGAGCTGATCGCCGAGTTCGACCTCGACCGGGTCGGGGTGGCGGCGGCCCAGTTCGACATGGTGAAGCTGGGGGCGATGAACTACGACTACATCGTCGACCGGCTGAACAACGCGCCGTCCGGCCTGATCGCTCATCTGAAAGAGGACGTGCGGGCCGAGGGGCTCGATCCGGATCGCTTCGACGAGACGCAGTACCAGACCCTGATCCGCGAAGCGGCGCAGCGTGCCCGCACCCTGAAGGAGCTGATCGAGAAGAGCCGCTTCTTCTTCCTCGATCGGGTCGAGGTCGACCCCGGACACAAGACGGTCCGCAAGGTGTTCGGAAAGGAGGCCGTCTGGCCGCACCTCGAGGCATCCATCGCCCGGCTCGAATCGATTCCCGGGGCGGAGTGGCGACGCGACCGCATTGAAAGGACGATCAAGGGGCTGGCGGAGGAGCTGGCCGGCGGGAAGATGGGGGACGTGGCCCAGCCGCTCCGTATCCTGACGACCGGCGGACCGGCCTCACCGGCGATCGATATCACCCTGGAGCTGATCGGCCGGGAACGAACACTGGCGCGGCTGCGGGACGAGACCAATATCGCGCGCCTGAAGGGATAGGAGAGAACCACCAGGATGTCCGAACCGGCCGCACCATCCATTGATTTCGTCCGCCGGATCGTCATCGATCACAACAAGTCAGGGCGATTCGGGGGACGCGTGCATACCCGCTTCCCCCCGGAGCCGAACGCCTACCTGCACATCGGGCACGCCAAGGCGTCGCTGCTCGACGACGCCATTGCGCGGGAGTTCGGCGGCAAGTTCAACCTCCGTTTCGACGACACCAACCCGGTGAAGGAGGAGCAGGAGTACGTCGACTCGATCAAGGCCGATCTGAAATGGCTGGG
>CBDUYA010000095.1:0-10035 GCA_965371335.1 uncultured bacterium
ATCGCAGACCTCCGGAAATGAACGGCCGTGAGCGGAGTTTCATTCTACGAAACAAATATGCATAATACGCACCAACCTTATCCCACCCCGAATCCCGGGGTCAACCGTGGTCGCAGCGAATCGACCTGTCGTCGACCGCCACCGGGGAGGAAGACTATAATTTCCGTCGCTGCGGACTCTGAGACGGCGCGGCATGGGGGGGAGGAAAGATGCGGATCGGGGTTCTGCTGGCGGGTTGCGGGATGTACGACGGCAGCGACGTCCATGAGACGACCCTGCTCCTGCTCGCCCTCGAGGAGGCGGGAGAGCGGCCGGTGCTCATCGCGCCGGAGATCGATCAGGATCGCACCGTCGACCATCTCAGCGGGGACGAAGTGCCGGAGGAACGACGCGGTGTTCTGCGTGAATCAGCCCGCCTTGGGCGCACGGCGATTCAGACTCTCGAGAGCTGCCGTCCCGAGGATCTCGAGGCTCTCGTCATCCCGGGTGGCTATGGTCCGGTTGTCAACCTGTCGAGCGGTTTCGCCAGGCCCGGCGAGGCGTGCCGGATTCTTCCCGTAGTGAAACGGTTCCTCGAACACTTCATCGAGGAAGGCAAACCGATCGGTCTGATCAGCCTCGGTGAAGTTCCGGTACGCACGATCCTGAAGCAGGAGATCGAAATCATGCCGCCGCCGCACGATCCCGACCATCCGGTGGTCGACGCGAAACGCCGGATTATCCACACGCCGGGCTTCGCCGTCTTCACGCGCTTTCAGGATGTGCAGCGCGGCATTCGGGCGATGGTCTCCGAACTGCTGCGCCTGATGGGGGAGCGTAGCCGGCAGCCCGTGGAGAACGGGAAAGCGGCATCGCGGGAGGAGCAATGAAGGTGACCGTCCTGCTGTTCGCCCGCTATAGCGAGTTGGCCGGTCGTACGCACATCGAGGTGAACGTTCCGGAGGGAGCGACCCTGGCCAGGGTGTGGGACGGTGTGAAGGAGTCGGTTCCTGCTCTACGGGCCGAGCGCCAGCCGCTGATGGCGTGCGATCGGGCGTACGCGAGACCGGAGCGGATCATCGATGGTCACGAGGAAATCGCCGCCTTCCCTCCGGTGAGCGGCGGATAGCGGGGTGCAGCGGTGAACGCATCGGCAGCCTTTCGGATCACCAGTGAGCCCCTGCTCCTCGAACGGGTGGTCGAGCAGGTCGCGGGGCACCGGCACGGTGCAATCGCGACCTTCACCGGCGCGGTTCGGGATCACCATCAGGGGAAACGGGTCACCGGTATCGAGTACCACGCCTACTCCGGGATGGCCGAGCGGGTGCTGGCTGAGATCGGCGCGAGGATCGAAAAACAGTACGGAGGTTGCCGCGTCGCCATCCATCATCGCATCGGAGTGCTGGCGATCGGCGACGCGAGCGTCGTGATCGCGGTTGCCGCGCCCCACCGGAAGGAAGCGCTTGACGGCTGCGGGGCGGCGATCGAAATGCTCAAGTCCGAGGCTCCGATCTGGAAAAAGGAGTTCTACGGGGACGGCGCCTCCTGGATCGAGGGCCCGGGGGCCCGCCACGCAGAGCGCTGATTTGCGGGGCTCGCCAGCCAGGTGATATACTCACCTATGTTGATGACGTGGTTTTTGAACGTCGAACGACTCTTAAAACCCGGCACCTGATGCCGAACCGGCCACCGGCCGGCCTGCGAGGGGGGATCGGGGTGGAAGCGAAGCTGACGAGATCATCAACGCGCGGACAGACCGCGCGATCCGTGGTGTCGGCATGGTTAACTGCCGGCACCCGGAGATCTCTCCGGGGCGGTCGTCTGCGGACGACAACCGGATTCCCGGCAACTTCCTCCGCCTTTGCCTCGACATCCCGATTGGGATTTCGCTTGCACGCAACGACCTGCGATTTTCCGCCAATGCAGAGCGTCCAGGACGGAGCCGTCACGGTGATTCCGCCGCTTGAACGATGCAGTTGCGGTCGTCATGGTGTCACGCGACATCCGTCGTTGAACGGACGTGATCATGGGATGTTAAGGATGCCCCCCATGCCGGAACAAGAGTCACGCCGCACCACCGCCGTCGCGGGGGTGCAGGAGGCAAGGTATGGGCACCAGCGTCGACCCGGTCATCATTCTGGGAGCGCTCCTCGGCATAGCAGTTGGCCTTTCGCTTGGTTGGTTTCTCAAAGGCCGGATGAAAAAGAGGGAACTCACCAAGGCTCGAGGAGAAGCTCAGGATTTCGTCAAGCAGACCCGCCGCGAGGCGGAGACTCAAAAGCGCCAGGCCCTCCTGCAGGCGAAGGAGGAGTGGCTCAGGACCAAGGCCCGGCTGGAAGGGGAACTGCGCAGTAAGGCGCGTGAGGCGCAGAAGCAGCAGCGCCGCCTGGAAGACCGGGAAGCCGGCCTGCGCGATCGCGACGCGAGGCTTCGCAGCCGCGAGCAGGACCTCGACTCGCGGGCCCGCGAGGTGCAGGACGCCCAGAAGCAGTCCCACGGGGAGCGGATCGAACTCCGCCGACTATCCGAAGACCTCAACGGACGGCTGGTCAAGATCACGGGGTTGACCGTCGAAGACGCCAAGCAGATGCTCCTGAACAACATGCGTCAGGAGGTGCGCTTCGAATCCGCCAAGATGATCCGCGAGGCACGGGAAGAAACGCAGAAGAAGGCGGAGATGGAAGCGGGCAAGATCGTCTCTCTGGCGATCGAGAGGACCGCCTCCGACTGGTCCGCCGAAAGGAGCGTCAGCACCTTCCCGCTGCCGAACGATAAGATCAAGGGGCGGATCATCGGCCATGAAGGCAAGAACATCAGGGCGTTCGAGCGCGTCACCGGGGTGCAACTGCTGATGGATGAGCAGCCTGGCGCGGTGGTCCTCTCCTGCTTCAATCCGATCAAGCGCGAGGTGGCCCGGCTGACCCTCGAGCGTCTCCTCAAGGACGGCAACATCAACCCCCGCCGCATCGAGGAGATGGTCGGGAAGTTCCAGCGACGGGTTGAGGATCAGATGCTCCGCGCCGGGCAGGAGGCCCTGAAGGAGCTTGGCATCACCGGCGTGCATCCCGAGATGGTGCGCATCCTGGGGCGTCTCCGGTACCGGACGTCGTACGGCCAGAACGTGCTGATGCACTCCATCGAGGTGGCGAAGCTGACCTCGATCATGGCCTCCGAGCTGCGTCTGGACGGCAAGCTGGCGAAGCGGGCCGGGTTGCTGCACGATATCGGCAAGGCGATCGACTTCGAGCGGGAGGGGACCCATCCGGAGATTGGCGTCGAGGTGGCGACTCGTTACAATGAGCACCCAATCGTCGTCAACGCCATCGGCTCTCATCACGACGATGTCGAGATGATTCACCCCATTTCCGCCCTGGTGTCGGCGGGCGACGCGATCTCCGGGTCGCGTCCCGGTGCGCGCCGCAAGACGGTCGTCGACTACGTCCGCCGGATCGAGCAACTGGAAGGGCTGGTGAACGAGATGGAAGGGGTGGAGCAGTCGTATGCGATCCAGGCGGGGCGGGAGATTCGTGTCATTGCCAAGCCGGACAAGATCGACGATGATCACCTGGCGCTGCTTGCCTCCGAGCTGGCCAAGAAAATCCAATCCCAAATGGAGTATCCGGGACGGATCAAAGTGACCGTCATTCGTGAGCTGCGCGCCACAGAAACGGCTCACTGAGGAGCATGCCGATGACCCAGATGGAGCAGGCCAAGAACGGGAAGATGACCGAGGAAATGCGCTACGTCGGGGCTGTCGAAGGGATGGATCCTGAGGAGTTGCGGCAGCGGATTGCGGCTGGCAGGTCCATCATCCCCAAGAACGTCGGTCATGACTTCAATCCGATCGGCGTCGGACAGGGGCTCTCCACCAAGGTCAATGCCAACATCGGCACCTCGGGGCACCACCAGCAGACGCATGAAGAGGTCGAGAAGCTGCGGGTCGCCGTGCAGTGCGGCGCCGAGATGATCATGGATCTGTCGACCGGTTCCGAACTCGACTACGTACGCGGCGAGATCCTGCGACGGTGCTCCGTCATTCTGGGGACCGTGCCGATCTACCAGGCGGTTGCGGATCGTGGCTCGGTGCACGAGATGACCGCCGACGATCTGTTCGGTGTCATCGAGCAGCAGGCGAAGCAGGGTGTCGATTTCGTGACCGTGCATTGCGGGGTCACCCGGGAGGCGGTGCGGCGGGTTGACGCCGATGGCCGGATCGCCGGCATCGTTTCGCGCGGTGGCTCGATGCTCGCATCGTGGATTGCACGCACCGGAGAGGAAAACCCGCTCCTCGTGCAGTACGATCGCCTGCTCGACATCGCGTTCGAGTACGACGTCACGCTCTCGCTGGGTGATGGAATCCGTCCGGGCGCCACGTCCGATGCCACCGATGCGGCTCAGATCACGGAGCTCCTCGTCCTCGGCGAGCTGACCCGGCGGGCCCACGAGCGCTCCGTGCAGGTGATGATCGAGGGGCCGGGACACGTGCCGCTCGGTCAGATTCAGGCAAACGTCCAGCTGGCGAAGCGGATCTGCAGAGGCGCCCCGTTCTACGTGCTCGGGCCTCTCACCACCGATATCGGAGCCGGGTACGATCACATCACCGGCGCGATCGGGGGCGCCCTGGCGGCGGCCGAGGGGGCGGACGTGCTTTGCTACCTGACGCCGGCCGAACACCTGCGCCTGCCCGATGTGGAGGACGTTCGTGCCGGGGTTATCGCCACCAAAATCGCCGCCCACTCGGGCGATCTCGCCAAAGGAGTGTACGGGGCGAAAGAGCGCGATGATCAGATGTCGATCTACCGCAAGCAGCTCGACTGGGAAGGGCAATACCGGCTCTCCCTCGATCCGGAGAAGGCCCGCGAGATCCGGCGAATGAGCGAGGACTACGACAAGGCCGTCTGCACCATGTGCGGCACCCTCTGCTCGATGGCCCTCGAGAACAAACGGCAGCGGCTTGGTGAACTGCTGACCCCGGCTGAGGATGAAGCCGCCCACCGGCACGTCCGGGTCGGCTCACCCGAGTACCGGAAAGAACCGACCGCCTGAGAGAGGCACGGATGACCCTGTTTCAGCAGCGGCGCATCGAGGCGAGCGGTCTCGGCGGCATCCAGTCGAGGGTGCTGGCGGGGGAACGGCTGAGCCGCGAGGACGGGCTGGCGCTCTACAGCCACCCCGATCTGCTGGCGGTCGGAGCCCTGGCAAACCACGTTCGCGAGCGGCAGCACGGCCGGGTTGCCTACTACATCGTCAACCAGCACATCAATCACACCAACATTTGCGTCGCCGGCTGCAAGTTCTGCGCTTTCTATCGCACGAAGAAGCAGCCGGGCGCCTACGTCCTGTCGCCGGAGGACGTCGAAGCGCGAATGCGCCAGTTCATCGATGATCCGATCCGCGAGATCCACATGGTCGGCGGGATCAACCCCGATCTGCCGTTCAGCTACTACATCGACATCATCCGCACCATGAAGCGCGTGCGGCCGGAGGTGCACGTCAAGGCGTTCACCATGGTGGAGATCGCCGCCATGGCGCAGAACTTCGACATGCCGGCGCAAGAGGTGCTCGTCCGGCTGCGGGATGCGGGACTCGGCTCGATCCCGGGAGGCGGCGCGGAGATTCTCACCGATCACGCGCATCAGGTTCTGTTCAAGGGGAAGATCGACCACCATGCATGGATCGAGATCGCCAAGACCGCTCACCGTGAAGGGCTGCGCAGCAACGCGACCATGCTGTACGGTCACGTGGAGACGGTCGAAGAGCGTCTCGACCACATGCTTCTGTTGCGCGAGGCGCAGGACGAAACGTCCGGATTCATGGCGTTCATTCCGCTCGCGTTCCATCCCGAGAACACCCGTCTGTCGCATCTTTCCAAGCCGTCGGCGACCGAGGATCTCCGGCAACTGGCGGTCGGCCGCCTGATGCTCGACAATTTTCCGCACATCAAGGCCTACTGGATCATGATGACGCCTCGCGTGGCCCAGACCGGGCTTCATTTCGGCGCTGATGACCTCGACGGAACGGTGGTGACCGAGGAGATCTTCCATCGGGCCGGCGCGGTTTCCCCGCAGCAGGTTGCCCAGCAGCGTCTGATTCGCCTGATCGAAGATGCCGATCGTGTTCCGGTCGAGCGGGACAGTCTCTACAATGCCGTGGCGTCCTCGCCGGCCGGAGCGGAAGCGGACCGCCCCCCCCGCCTGCATTTGCCGGAGCGGGACAGGACAGAGCCGGACCTGGGAGCCGCTCCCTAGAGAGACAGCCGGTGCAGGTTTACGTTGATGGGCGGGTGGTCGATGCGTCGTTGGCGCGGGTGTCCGTCTTCGACCGCGGCTTTCTGTTCGGCGATGGCGTGTTCGAATCGATGCGCGCCCTCGACGGCCGGGTGTTCAGGATCGATCGGCATCTGGCCAGGCTGCAGCGCTCCGCCTCGCTGATCGAGCTTACGCTTCCGCTGACCAACGAAGCATTCCGCGCGGCCATCGATCGGCTACTGCGGGCCAACCGCCTGCGGGAGGCGCGCCTGCGCCTCACCGTGACCCGGGGCCCGGGACGCCCGGGAGATTACATCGGGACGACCGGGCCGCCGACCACCGTGATCGCCGCCTCGCCCTTTCGTGGCCTCGAGCCGGACCTGTACGATCGGGGTGTCCCGGTGGTGACCTCGGCGCGCCGGGCGATTGCGGCGACGGCGATCGATCCGGCGATCAAGTCGATCAGCCGTCTGGCCTCGGTGCTGGCGCGTCGCGAGGCAAGCCGCGCCGGCGCCTTCGAGGCCCTGCTGATGAATGCCGATGGCTGTCTGACCGAGGGGACGGCGAGTAATCTCTTCCTGGCCGTGGACGGGGCGCTCTCCACCCCCGCCATCTCGGAGGGAAGTCTGCCGGGGGTGACCAGGGGGGCGGTCATCGAGCTGGCCGCGGCGGCCGGCCTCGAGGTTGCGGAACGGCGGGTACCGGCTGTCCGGCTGGCCCGGGCACAGGAGGTTTTCCTCACCAACACGTCCTGGGGCGTGCTGCCAGTTGCCACGATCGACGGGCGGCCGGTGGGGGCCGGTGTGCCGGGGCCGATCGGCCGCATGCTGCGCGAGGCGTATCGCGCCCTCCTGCGCCGGGAAACCGCCGGTGGCTGAGCCGTTTCCCGGTCTCGACCCGGGACGCCTCCCGGTGCAGGAAAATGTGATCGGCTGGGTCGATCCGATCGCCCTGCTGGAGCGGGCGCGCGACAGCCGGCACCCCGTTCTCCTTCATAGTTCTCTGGCCGGACATCCCGCCGCCCGCTTCTCGATTTTCGCCTGCGATCCACTCTTTGCCATATCGATGACGGGGAACAGGCTGGAGTGGGTGATCGGGGCCGGAGAGGAATCGGGCGCGGCGATTCGGGATGATCTTGACCCCTTCGAGGTGCTGCGCGATCTCACCCCCTTCCGCCGCCTTCGCAACGCCGCGGGGCTGCCGTTCCTGGGCGGCGCCATCGGTTACCTCGGTTATCCGATCCGGCGGGCGATCGAGGCGCTGCCAGCCGGCTCTCCCGATCCGGCCGGTCTGCCGGACGCCTGGTTCGGCATCTATGATGCCGCTGTTCTGTTCGACCACCATGAAACGCGGGTGACGCTGGTCGCCTCCCCCTCCCGCGGCACCCGCGATGACCCGGTGGAACGACTGCGCCACAGGCTTGCTGCTCTGCGACGACAGCTGCGCGAGGCCTCAGAGGCACACCCTCGAGCCGTGGCAAGAGGAAGCGGGATCGCCAGGCGGGCCGTGGCGATGATGGGGCTCGATGAGTACGTCGCCGGGGTTCGACGGGCTCTCGACTACATCGCCGCGGGCGATATCTACCAGGTCAATCTGTCGCACCGTATCGTCTGCCCTTTCGAAGACGATCCCGTGGCGCTGTTTCGCGATCTCTCGGAGCGCAATCCTTCACCGTTCGCCGCCTTCCTCGACGGCGGCCACTTTAAGGTTCTCTCGGCTTCGCCCGAGCGTTTCCTCAGGCTGCGGGGAGACCGGGCCCGCTGCGCACCGATCAAGGGGACCCGTCCGCGGGGCCGTTCACCGCACAGCGATGAGCAACTGGCAGAAGAGCTGCTGGCCAGCCCGAAAGACCGTGCCGAGAATGTCATGATCGCCGATCTGGTCCGCAGCGACCTGGGACGGGTCTGCGCGCCGGGCAGCGTCCGGGTCGAGGGGCTGTGCCGCCTCGAATCGTTCGCCACGGTGCACCACCTGGTCTCCAACGTGATCGGGCGGGTGCGCCCCGGGTGTGATCGGCTCGATGTCGTGCGGGCGCTCTTCCCCGGAGGCTCGATGACCGGGGCGCCCAAGGTGCGCGCGATGGAGGTGATCGATGAGATCGAGGGGGAGGAACGGGGGATCTATTCCGGCAGCATCGGCTACCTGTCGTGCGACGGGACGGTCGATTTCAATATCGTGATTCGCACTCTCGTCTGCCGGGACGGGATGGCGCACCTGCGCGTCGGCGGCGGCATCGTGGCCGAGTCGGAACCGCTGGCGGAGTACCGGGAGAGTCTCGACAAGGCGAGGGCCCTGCTCGAGGTACTGCGGGCCGGCCTCAGAAGCCCAGACGGAGGCTGAGGTTCACCCAGTCGTCGCCGTTTCCGCGCGACACGCCGCTGTTGAGTCTGACGAGCGTGCGGGGTCCGAGCTGGCGCTCTAGCGTGATGTGCATCGGCTCGTTGCGTACCGGGATCTCGATGCGCCCACGGATCTTGCCCAGTTCCGATCTCAGTGTCAGCTTGGGGTGGGCGTTGAGTTTGAACCCGACCCGGGTGCTGAAGCGGGGGGGAGTCGTTCTACCGGTGCCCGAGTTGTGCTGCCCGCCCGCCGGGGCGAACAGCGAGGAGGAACTGGTCTGCCGCCCCAGGTTTTCCACCCACGCCCACGCCTCACGCAGGCCGCCGGTGGTGCGGGCAAAATGTTCGAGCTGCAAGTCGAGAGCCTTGCCGAAGGACTTGGTGACAATGCGTTTCGCATAATGCGCCTTCAGGCGCTCCGTGTAGGTATCTTCCTGGCGGGCCCACGCAGGGGTCCTCCTGTCGAGATTGTCGCGATCGCGCTTCTCCATGCGGTTGGCCTCCCTGTCCATCCGTTCCATAAGCTGGACGGAGAAACCGGACGCCGGGCGCTGCCGCAGGGCCGTCGCACTGAGCGGGGTCGACGATGCGATCGGAGCGAACCCGGGCGCGTCGCGGCGTGCATTCGGAAATGCGAAGTGGCCGCTGCGGAGCATCCGGCTGCCCGAATCAGGGAGCTGGTCGACGAGGACGGGACGCTCGATCGCAGGTCGTTCACCGGCGACCGCTAAAGATGAACCAACCAGGAGACAGAGAAAAGCAATGAACAACCGTATGGCATCGACTTCCCGGCGACCCGGTGGAGACCACTCCCGCCGAAGGAGACGACGGAGGTGGACTGTCCAATTCTTGGACATGGACGTCTCACCTGCCTTTGCTGAATGGAGTGTTAGCATATCGGAATATACGGACGACTGTCGGAGAAGTCAAGCCAGACAAGGGCTCTAGAGCGACCGACAGTGCGGAGCGGGAGCCGCATGGCAGGGCCGCGAAGACTCCGGATCGGGCCGCCTGATGAATCTCCGGAGTGCTATAATCCGCCGCCTGACCGTGGGAGTGAGGTGCTCGCCCGGTCACTGGAGAGCCTGTGGCCAGCACGGGGGTCCTACTCTTCCTGTCGTCCTGTGCGACCGCTGTCATTCACGCCCTGATTCCGGATCACTGGCTGCCCTTCGTCCTCATGGCCCGCACCGAGAAATGGTCGGAGCGGCGCACGATTCTGCTGGTTGCCCTGGCCGGTCTGCTCCACGTCACGGTGTCGTTCACGGTGGCGGCTGCGGCCATCTGGCTGGGGAGGAATCCGGCGCGACTCCTGGCGGATCAGGCCGGCACTTCGCTGGAGCTTCTGGCAGGGCTCCTGCTCGTCCTGTTCGGGCTGGTTTACGGGATCAGCGCTCACTACAGGGAAGCGCGGGCGCACTCTCATGGTGGGAGCGGGTCGGATGCGCCACCGCGGCATGTCCACGCCC